>JAAEOZ010000085.1 GCA_024222685.1 Gammaproteobacteria bacterium
TGTTTCGAAATGAAGCAAATATTAGCGCCACGAATAATGCCAGGAAGCCTGACACGAGTACCCCAATAGCAACGATTAACATTGGGCTGCGAATCGGCCCAGGAGGAATGGTTGCGGGCCGGCTAACGATTACAAACTGAGGGTTCTCAAATTGGGCAGGCTGCTCCAGCAGGTCCGAAAGCTGGCGTTGCAGATCATCGTATTTTTCGACGTAGAAGAGGTCGTTTTGACGCGATTTCAATGCGATGATTACGGGATCATTTTGAGCCTGAATAATCTGGTTTTCCAGGTCGGATATACCCGATATAAAAGGTCTATCGTCTTCCCTTGCATTGAGCAGATCAAGCTCGGCCTTCAAAAGGCGTGTGCCCCGAAAATATAAGGGCGCAGATTCATCTTTATCGCCTATCTCGTTGGTAACCTGGCTTGATTTTCGCAATGGACGCAAATCATCCCAGGTGACAGGTTCTTCGATATTCAGTACTGCAGCGGTCTTTAACGCTTCTTCGAGCTGAATTATTTGATTTTCACGATCCTGCTTTGCTTTCCTGACATTCAGGTCAATCTGCTGCTGTAATTTAATAATTAATTCGCGGTTGGCTTCCTCCAAACGCGCTATTTTAGCCTCCCTATTTTGTTTTTCAGCTTGTGCCAGTGCCTCCATTTCTTCCTTGACGGCCTTGACCCGATTTTCTTTCACAATCCTGAAATCTTCCGCAAAGCTCTTTACGGTATTATTCTCCGAATTCTTTATGAGAGCATGAAGATACCGTTGCGCCAGCTCTGGATCCCCGGACTCCATCGAGATAGAAATTTCTTTGAATGGCGCTTTTTCACCCTTGGAAAGCTGGTAGTAGTCGTGTTTAACGATTTCCAAAGAAAAACTATTGTAGATACCACTGGATATTTCCACATCTGTCGATTGGCCATCCTGGGAAAATTGTTGCAAAAGATCGCTACTAACTAATGTTTGGTGGTGATTTTCAGGGGCAAGGATTTGTTCTGTGAATCGCGTAAACGCATCAACCGGTTCGATCTCGACCAAATTTTGACCACTGACATCTCCCAACTCATGAAACGTGGGGGCTCGCAGCATGGCTTCCACGAGGTAAATTTTTGTAGAAAAACTGGCATAGGCGATAGATCCAAGCGTACCGACAAGCAAGAGTATTGCCATGATCTTCCATTCCCTGGCAAGGTTTCGGATTAGATCGGCAAGATTGATTTCGTCTTGGACTTCTCCCGCGAGTACATACCCGTAAGGTGTGTTCGGAACGACTTCCCTTGGCGGGAATTCGATATGTTTATCCATATTCATACTGCTTATAGCCTCATATCCATTGCGCAATGAATTCGCCTATTTTCGAGCGAAGATCGAGATAGTTGATAAGTTTTTTCTTACCTCGATTTCACTTATCCAAGTTTCTGAGACCTTTGAAATACGATATTAGCAGGATTAATACTGGAATCAAAACAGCCAACACCCCCTGCAGCTTGGCGAAGTAGTAAAAAGGCGTCACGCCAGTGCGTCCCTGCACTGTCTCGGTAATCGATTCGGTGGCGAACTGCCTGGTCTGCGACATCACCCTGCCCTTGTGATCGATAAAGGCGCTAACCCCGGTATTGGTCGAGCGTATCATCACGCGTTCGGTTTCCTGGGCGCGCATCTGCGCGATTTGCATATGCTGATGCGGCGCAGTCGAGTTGCCGAACCAGGCATCGTTACTAAGATTGACCAACAGGCTGGCCTCGGGCAGCGCGAGCATGACGTCGCGGCTGAACACGTCTTCGAAGCAAATCGAAACGCCGAGCGTGCTGCCATCGACCTGCATCGGAGGCTGCTCGCGCGGGCCGGCTGCCAGATCGGAA
>JAAEOZ010000086.1 GCA_024222685.1 Gammaproteobacteria bacterium
GCCCGCAAATTGATATCAACTGGTAATTCATTCTTGCCAATTTCAGAACGAGACCGGTTTTCCTGCCTGAACCTTTTTTCCTGAAGTAAGGCATCAGTCAGCTCACAGAAGCCGTTGTTCAAAAATCGAGGCCCCGTGAAATTGCAAGGTAAGCTTTCTGTCGCATATCAGGGGGGTCAGTCTCGAACAGCAATTACTTAAGGCAGAAATGTACACCTAAGAAGGGGCCCGATCGGGTATACCCTGCTCCATGGACATTGAAGTTGGTCGCAGTTATTAAGACTGTCGGCGTAATAACAGCATATTCCTGAAAACATCCGGGTCTTTCGTAAAAGTCATTTCACCCGCCAATGGAAAATGCCGGTCGTGCAATCTTGACAGCCAGAACCGGGTTGCGGCAAGACGTAACGTTAAATTAAGATAATCCAGTTCAATCTGTTGCAGGGGTCGAACTACCTGGTAAGCCTGCAGCAATGCGTTACTTAATGTTGTATCGAGTTCGCCATTTTGATGAATACAGCAGTCATTCAGGCTGATTGAAATATCGTAGATAAAGCTCTCGTTACAGGCGTAATCAAAATCGATAATGCCACTGATTTTATCGCATTCAAACAGGCAATTATCATGGAACAGATCACTATGGGTAGCACCTGATGGCAGATCGAGACTATCCAGTAATCGGTAAGCTAGCATTTCTTCATTGAGTAACTTCTGCTCCTGAGCTGACAGAAATGGCTCCAGTTTCTGTTGCAAGAGGATACGCCAGTTCTGGCCGCAGGGATTATTGCGAGAAACCAGGCATGCCTGTCCAGCAAGATGAAATTTTGCCATTTCGTTACCGATTGACTGACAGTGGAGCGGACTCAAAGTCGTAACAACATCTCCAGCAACTCGGTTGATAATGGCTGCAGGTTTACCTTTTAGCCTCGAGTATAAGCGTTGTTGATTATCAATTACCGGTTTGGAACAGGCCACCCCATGACTGGAAAGGTGGTGTTGCAAACCCAGTATATAGTCAAGCGCCTGCGATTGATGATGTTCATATATTGTCAGCACATACTCTCCCGCATCGGTCGATAACCAGTAATTGGTGTTGGTAATACCGTTTTCGATTCCGCTATAGGAAACCAGATCGCCAATCGAGTAAGCCGCCAGAAAGGCTTCGACTTCGGCATTCGAAACAGAGGTGTAAACCGACATAGATTAAGGTTAGCGCCAAGAGAAGTGTGAGCCTGTGATACTATTTCATGTCAGGCTAAAAACCCTATTGTAACTTAAGAATATGAATCAGAAAAAACAAAAAAAGCTGGTGCTGGTGGATGGTAGTTCGTATTTGTTCCGGGCTTATCACGGGCTTCCACCACTGACTCACAATGGACATGCTACCGGCGCATTATATGGTGTTCTTAACATGTTGCGTAAGCTGGTCAAAGACGAAACACCAGACAGAATTGCTGTTGTATTTGATGCCAAGGGAAAGACATTTAGAAACGATATCTATCCGCAATATAAGGCAAACCGTCCACCGATGCCGGATGATTTACGCGAACAGATAGAGCCACTACACGACATCATCAAAGCCATGGGGTTTCCTCTGGTTTGTATCGAAGGCG
Source organism: Gammaproteobacteria bacterium (assembly GCA_024222685.1). Classification (GTDB taxonomy): domain Bacteria; phylum Pseudomonadota; class Gammaproteobacteria. The sequence goes on from JAAEOZ010000086.1 coordinate 1,614, forward strand.
TTGAAGCCGATGATGTTATAGGCACGATGAGCGTGCAGGCAAGTCAACTGGATTATCAGGTTTTAGTTTCTACCGGCGATAAAGACATGGCGCAACTGGTGAATGCCAATGTGCGATTGATTAACACCATGAATAATCACCTGATGACCGAACAGTCGGTGGTTGAAAAATTCAGTGTGCGAGCCGATCAGATCATTGATTACCTGGCTTTAATGGGTGACAGCTCAGACAATATTCCCGGTGTTCCGAAAGTCGGTCCAAAAACGGCTGCCAAGTGGATAGCTGAGTTTGGTAGTCTTAAGTCGGTAATGGCTAATGCCGATGAAATTAAAGGCAAGGTCGGTGAAAACCTTCGCGAATCGCTCGATTTTCTACCGATGTCTTATGAGCTTGCCACCATTAAACTGGACTGCGAGACCGGTGTCAAAATCGACCAGTTAGAGCAGTCGCAGGCGGACAATGCAGCGCTGGCAGAGTACTACCAGCGTTTCGGTTTCACGCGCTGGCACGATGAGCTGGATACCGGTACTGATACCATAGTAACGGCACCGAGGATAAAATCCGAATACGAATGCATACTCACCCAGTCAGCCTTCGATCACTGGCTCGAAGCCATCAAAAATTGTGACTGTTTTGCAGTCGACACCGAAACCACCAGCCTGGACTATATGCAGGCCAGACTGGTTGGTGTTTCACTCTGTATCGAAGCCGGCAAAGCCTGCTATATCCCGCTGGGTCATAGTTATCTGGGTGTACCCGACCAACTCGATAGACAGGCAACTCTGATGGCTTTAAAGCCCGTTCTGGAAAATCCCAGGATTGGCAAAATTGGTCAGAATATCAAATACGATGCACACATATTTCTGAGTGAAGACATTCAGTTAAAAGGTATTCAGCACGACACCATGTTGCAGTCTTATGTGCTCAATTCAACCGCGTCCAGGCACAATATGGATACGCTTGCGCAGTTGTATCTCGGTCGTGAGACTATTCATTTTGAGGATATCGCCGGTAAGGGTGCAAAGCAGAAAACTTTTGATCAGATCGAACTCGAGCAGGCCAGTGACTATGCTGCCGAAGATGCCGATATCACTCTACAGCTCGAGCAGAACCTGCGTCCAAGGTTTGATGGCAATGACCGGCTTTACTCGGTGTATCGAGACATCGAGTTGCCGCTTGTGGAAGTACTCGTTGGCATTGAACAAAACGGTGTGCTATTAGACAGTAAACTTTTGCATGAACAGGGGGTCGAAGTCGGGGATAAGCTGAAGCAAATAGAACAATCGATCTTCCAGCTCGCCGGTGAAGAATTCAACCTCAGCTCACCCAAGCAAATCCAGTCGATCCTGTTCGAAAAGCTCGAAATACCGGTAATTCGCAAGACGCCGAAAGGCCAGCCTTCAACCGCCGAAGATGTGCTCGAAGAGCTCGCGCATAATTATCCGATACCGGCGCTGTTACTCGAACATCGCAGCCTCAATAAACTGAAGTCTACCTATATCGACAAGTTACCGAATGAAGTCAATCCCGCTACAGGGCGGGTACATACCTCTTATCAACAGGCCGTAGCCTCGACCGGACGACTCTCCTCTACCAGCCCGAATTTGCAGAACATCCCGATTCGAAGCATCGAAGGACGACGTATACGCGAGGCTTTTATCGCACCTAAGGGTAAGTGCATTCTGGCGCTCGATTATTCACAGATTGAATTGCGAATCATGGCGCATTTATCCACCGATGAAAATCTTATCAAAGCCTTTGAACAGGGTCTGGATGTACATAGAGCCACTGCGGCTGAAGTTTTTGGTTGTGCGCTCGATGATGTTGAAAGCGACCAGCGGCGAGCGGCCAAAGCGATTAATTTCGGCTTGATATACGGCATGTCCGCATTCGGACTCGGTAAGCAACTGAATATCGGCCGCAATGAAGCTCAGCAATACGTCGATACCTATTTCGATCGCTATCCCGGAGTAAAGCGCTACATGGAGGATACCAAACAGCTTGCGCGTGATCAGGGTTATGTCGAAACAGTATTCGGGCGTCGACTATATCTACCGGATATCAATGCAAAAAATGCCATGCAACGCCAGTATGCCGAGCGTACTGCAATTAATGCACCTATGCAGGGGACTGCGGCAGATATCATAAAACGAGCGATGATAGCTGTACATCACTGGCTTCTGGATGAGGCCGGTGCCACGCGGATGATAATGCAGGTACACGATGAACTGGTATTCGAAGTGGAAAACCATGAAGTCGAAAGAAACCGGGATCAAATTAGTCAATTAATGACTTCTGCTGCCGATTTATCGATAAAACTGGAAGTTGATGCCGGTATCGGTGAAAACTGGAATGAAGCTCACTGAAAATCATTCGATCACTTGAAATAATTCGTATTGTCTCCAAATAGTCAGGTAAACCTGATAAATCTGGACTATAAAAGAAATTACCAGCAAGAACTTTATTATTGAACAAATGTCTATGATTTTGCGCTATAGCCCAGCGCAAAAGTCCGTTCTCCCTCCTATGAGCGGACATTGGTTCGGAAACCCCATCCGGATCAAACTATTTTCCCTGGTAGTTTTCTACCAGGGTTTTTTTTGTCTACTCTGAAGTGGGCGGAATTAGCTAGTAATTGAGCCACTCGCGACATTTTGATTCCAGTTCACCGAGACCGTTTCGATTGACGACCGATAAACTCGATACCGAATGTACGCTTGAATCGATCTGCTTTTCGCAGGCCGAAACAGCCGAACTTATGGCAAGGCGGGACAATTTGTCCGATTTGGTCAATAAAATGTGTAAAGGCAGGCTGTTGTCAAGCATATCGATTAACGACTCATCCAGCTCGCTAATACCGCGTCTGATATCAACCACTATAACCAGTCCTTTTAAGGCCTTGCGATGTAATAAATAGGTCGAAAGTACGCTATCCCAATGTTGACGCAGTTTTTTTGATACCTTTGCAAAGCCATAGCCAGGTAAATCCACCAGATGGCGTTCATCGTCAAGCCTGAAAAAATTTATAAGCTGTGTTCGTCCGGGAGTTTTGCTCGTTTTACACAGAGATTTTTGATCCGTAAGACAATTAATGGCACTGGATTTTCCTGCATTAGATCGCCCGGCGAATGCGATTTCATTGCCATGATCTGGAATGAGCTGGGAAAGTTCGAATGCGCTGGTGTGAAAAGTTGCGCTACGAAAGGAATTAGTCATGCCCGTGCCTTAAGCTCTGGTTGAATGCTTGGTTGGGGTATGATATACATTCTCGCCCAAAATTTCCGTACTAGAATCACTCCATTCGTTCAGTCAGGGTTCGATAAGCCTGACTAAACTTTCTGACAAATAATTTGTCAGGATGATGTGGCATAAACCAGTTTAAGTAACTTATTAGAGGTATATTTGATGTTGAAGCAATGGACACTCGGGCTATTTTTGAGCCTGATTTTATCTACTCAGGCGATGGCTCAGTTCGCTTTTAATGAAGGTGTTGATTACAAGCTGATTAACCCCGCTGTCAAAACAACTCAGCCGGACAAAGTCGTTGTGACGGAACTGTTCTGGTATGGCTGTCCGCATTGTTTCCGGTTTGAGCCTTATGTTGAACGCTGGTCCAAAACCCTGCCGGATACGGTTGTTTTCGAGCAGGTACCATCGATTCTTAATCCTGGCTGGGCTAATCATGCACGCACATACTACAGCCTTAAACTGATGAAAAATCTGGGGACATTGCATGGGAAAATATTCGATGCTATTCATATCAAGCGACAAAGGCTCGATCAACTTGACAAAATAGCGAAGTTTATTGGAGAACAGGGTGTTGATGAGGCGAAGTTCCGTGAAACTTTCAACTCTTTTCCGGTAGATACGTTACTGAGAAAAAATTTCAAAAAAGAAAGTAAATATGGACACAGCGGTGTACCAGCAGTTGTTATCAATGGAAAATACCTGACCTCAGGGTCGATGACAGGCAGCAATGAGCGATTAATTCAGGTAATTAATTTTCTGATAAAAAAGGAATTGTCTCAATAGATTTTACTAAAGTGCATGAGGCATCCAGGCCTCATGCAGCTTTTTCTGACAACTCGTCTTCTATGCGGGCGAATTCCGATTTCAGTTGCTCAATAAATGTTTCCGAATCGGGCAAAACTCCTGATCTTGCCTGGTTCTCCAGTTCCGCAGCGATCGAAGACAATTGCAATCCGCCCAGATTGGCACTACTGGATTTCAGGCTATGAGCATGGCGCTCAAAAACTTTGACATCGTTTTGTGTGAAAGCCAGTTCAAGTGACGCGATGATATCGTGCGCCGATTCGATAAAAACCGGAATCAGCTCATTAAAATCCTCACCCATATTTTCTTTGAGTGTATTAAGGGTATCCAGGTCAATGGCGCCTGAGTCCTGTGCTGAATCTGTATTTTCGGGTTCAATCATTTTAACGCTACCTCTATTCGTAGATGAATTATCTATGATCCATTTAACCAGCACTGCAAAGAGAATGTCTCGAGAAAATGGCTTTGTGATAAAGTCCACCATGCCGGCAGTGATGCATTGTTCTCGGTCGGATTCCATGGCATTGGCCGTCAGTGCAATTATCGGGGTTTTGTTCGATTTATCGCCTTCGTACTGAATAATTTCTGCAGTGGCTTCAAATCCATCTTTTATCGGCATCTGGCAGTCCATTAGAACAGCACTAAATACGTTTTGCTTAAACATCTCTACGGCTTCCTGGCCGTTAGCTGCGACTATTACTTCAAAACCAGCCCTGGTTAACATCGAAACGGCGACTTGCTGGTTAATTGGATTGTCTTCAGCAAGCAACAGGCGAAATTGCTGAAAATTGTATTGACTCCAGTTGCTCTGCTTTTCTTCGATAGCATGGCGTGTAATCAGGGTAGATGATCCGTCATCAGATTCAAACTCACCGAGTACATATTCCAGCGTTTCACGCAGGGTATCTGAAAAAGTTGGCTTTACCAGATAACCCCGGAAGCCTGCCTGCTCAAACTGACGGGCCTCACCCTTAATCGCCGAGGAGGTATAAATAACCAGAGGACAACTGGTGATATGGTCGTCCTGCATGATGTTCAGGCCAAGTTGTTTACCGTCAACTACCGGCATCAGGTAGTCAAGTATTGCTATTTCTATCGGCTCACCCCGGTTGCTGGCTCGTCGCATAATGTCCATAGCCTGGTTTTGAGAGCTGGTTTTCGTTACATGCATTCCTATGTGTTGCAATTGCCTGTAGAGAACTTCAAGATTTATCGAATTATCATCGACGATAAGAACACGCCTGTTTTCGAGCGAAGATTGTTTAAGACAGGGCTGCTCAGCTGGAAGCGGCAATTCAACACTAAAATAAAATCTTGATCCATGCCCCAGCTCACTGTCAACCTGAATCTGTCCTCCCATTAATTCAATCAATTGCTGGCAAATCGAGAGTCCAAGACCGGTACCTCCGTATTTTCGTGTAGTCGAGGCATCAGCCTGGGTAAATGATTCAAATAACTCTACATGTTTTTCGGGCGCTATTCCTATGCCAGTGTCTACTACCGAGATGGTCAGTTGAGTATGATTTTGATTACCTTCGTGCGCTCGAATTTGCAGCAAAATGTGCCCGTCATCGGTAAATTTTATAGCATTTCCAAGTAAATTCATGAGGATTTGTCGCAACCTGCCAGCATCTCCTATTACCCGTCTTGGGCAGTCCGGAGCAAAATCGAGTAAGAGCTCGAGGTTTTTCTCTGATGCTTTGGGCAGTAGCAGGCTACAAACTTCATAAGCCGAGCGTTCAATGTCAAACTCAATTGGCTCCAGATCCATTTTCCGTGCTTCGATTTTTGAATAGTCGAGAATGTCGTTAATGATTGTTAATAAGGCAGTGCCCGAGCTTTCGATATTATTGACGAATTCCTTTTGTTCATTATCCAGTCTGGTATCGAGTAACAATTGTGCCATGCCCAGTACACCATTCATCGGCGTTCTGATTTCATGGCTCATAGTTGCCAGGAATTCACTTTTAGCCTGTACTGCAGCCTCTGCCTGTTCCTTGGCTGAGACTAGTAACGCTTCGGCCGTTTTACTGTCGGTAATATCAGACATTATGGTCGAGAAATACTGGGTCCCATCGTAGCTGGCCTGATGACGCATAATGACCTGTGAAACGATAATGGTTGTATCGGGGACAATTATCAGTTTTGATTCGCCTTGCCAGACTTTGTTCATAAATGCAGTTGGGATGGCAACGTTTAGCAGGTTTTCATACTCATCCGCCGGGATCATCGCGCGCAAATTGAGCGAACCGTCAATTTCACCACTGATATCCAGGGCTTTACGCATGGATTCATTCAGTGACAGAATTGAACCATCCAGGGAAAAAGTGGCGATAAGATCAGGGCTGGATTCGGTAATTTGAAGCAAACGAGACTGCTCCTGTCTGACCTGGTATTGCTCGGTAATATCATTAAATGATATGACCAGTCCGAAAATCTCATTATCGATGTAAAGTGGGCTACAGGCGTATTGTACGTAGATGAATACACCATTTGAGCAGATGAAGCTATCCAGCTCGACTTCCCGTATATTTCCCTCTTTCAGACAAATCATTATTGGTGAATCTTCTTTTTTATATTTTCCGCCCGAGGGCAGGGCAGGTTGTATCCATTCGTGGAAATTTTCGCCGTAAATATCCTCATCGTAATCGAGAAACTTAAGTGCCGAGCGGTTCATAAAGCTGATATTCCCATTCTGGTCGAGTTCTACGATACCGGCATGGATAGAGTCGAGAAGATCCGTTGACTTTTTATTGGCCAGTATCAAAGCCTTTTCCTGCAGGATCTGGTCGGTCATATCGTAAAAATGCAAAGTGAAGATATTGTGATCACGATTAGTGATTGCCTGAACAGTCATCTTCACAGTTAACTTCTTTGAATAAGCGGTGAATACTTCAGCTACGTAGTTTCGATGACTGAAAATAGCCCCGGCGATAATTGATTTTATCTGACTGAATACTTCACTGGATGAAGAATCCAGAAAAAATACTTCATCCAGCTCGCGGCCGATAAGCTGTGATCGTGTCCAGCCAAATAAATTCTCTGCAGTGTTATTTAAATCTATGATCCGGGCATTGGAATCAATCGTGACTACAGAATAAATTGACGCATTTATAATGTCGCGTATCTGGTTTTCGCGCTCTTCAAACTTGATTGAGCGATTAATGTTTTCATGAGTATTATTCGCCATTTTCAGGGAACTGGAAATGATGATGAGAGTATAAAGGC
>JAAEOZ010000087.1 GCA_024222685.1 Gammaproteobacteria bacterium
AGTGTCTGTGAAGACCCCGAACCACGTGTACGCCTGCGCCAGTTCGGTGCGTCAAGTCTGGACTTCGAACTATTGTGCTGGATCGATCAGCCGGTACTACGCGGCCGTGTAATCGACGCATTGAACTGCCAGGTTTATAAACGCTTTAACGAAGAAGAAATTGAAATTCCCTATAGCAAGCACGATTTGTATATAAAGGAATTGCCGAAGCAGGATTAACCCGGCTTTTCAAAATCATTGCCTGAGCAGTATCAATCAAGTAAAAGTTTTTCCGGTAGTTACTGTTTTTTAAGCTTCGTTTAAGCCACCCTGAGTAAGCTAATACCAATTCTTTCAAATGGTAATAGCAATAATGTCTACAGACACCCGGCAATCTTCCAGCATCAAGGTCTGGGATCCACTTATCAGGATTTTCCACTGGAGCCTGGTTTTCTTTTTCTTTCTGGCTTTTATTACTGAAGATGATTGGCAAAACCTGCATGTACAGGCAGGATACGCGGTTTCTATGCTGATCGCTTTTCGCATGCTGTGGGGATTAATCGGTACCCGACACTCTCGTTTCCTCACGTTTGTCAAATCACCCACAGTGGTGATGTCATATCTCAGGCAAATGCTGACTTTAAGGGTTCCACATTATCTCGGCCACAATCCTGTTGCCGCAGTAATGGTGATAGCACTTCTGGCCAATATTACCGTGATTGCATTCACCGGCATGGTGTTGATCGCAGGCGAAGGACAGGGACCGCTGGCTAATACAGTCTTTGCTACCTGGCATGGAGACTGGATGGAAGAGATCCACGAATTTTTTGCAAATTTCACACTACTACTGGTGATTGTGCACGTTGCAGGTGTCGTGATCAGTAGTTTGCTGGAAGGCGAAAATCTGGTGAGAGCTATGGTAACAGGTAGAAAAAAGAATCAACTGCACTGGCAGGATGCCAAAGTTCCGGAGCATAAATGAAATGAAGACACGATTTAAATCAGGATTGTTACTGGTCTCGTTTGCGGCTTTAACGCAAGTTAATGCCGGTCAATATCCTCAGAAAAAAATCGAGGCCTATCAGCAGCAGGGAGTTTCCCAGATAGATGCCAAACGCGGTAAGCAACTTTGGTATTCGAAGACCGATGGGCGTAGTTGTACGAGCTGTCATGGAGATAATCTTGCTAACAAAGGAAAGCACGTCAAAACCAAAAAGGTAATAGAGCCAATGGCATTTTCAGTCAATTCCGAGCGTTATCGGAGTGACAGGAAAATCGAAAAATGGTTTCTTCGTAACTGCAAATGGACGCTGGGGCGTGAGTGCAGCATTCAGGAGAAAGCGGATATTTTAAGCTGGCTTACGAATCAGTAAATTTATGAGAGGTAGAACAATGAATCAAAGCAAACGAATGATCGCAGGATCAATACTTATGGCTGGAATTTTAACTTTCAGCTTTTACGGATTAGGGCGAAGCTGGGCATCTTCAAAACACCAGGTAGACCCTCTATACCTCGAAGAATGTGGTAGCTGTCATATGGCATACCCAGCTCAGTTACTTCCACCAAAAAGCTGGCAAAAAATTATGGCTCAACTGGAAAACCATTTTGGCGAGAGTGCTGAACTTGACCCAATAACTCAACAGGACATAAGCAGTTATTTAAACCAGGTAAGTAAACGTAATAATGGCTCTTATCGAAAACTACTTAGAAACCTGGGTAACAAAACCCCCATGCGAATGACTGAACTACCCTATTTCATTCATGAACATGATGAGATTCCTTCGCGCTATATAAAAGCTAATGATAAAGTGGGATCACTTAGTCAATGTAATGCCTGCCATCAACGAGCAGAGCAAGGTGATTTTGATGAAGATGATGTATTTATTCCTGGTTTTGGTCGTTGGGACGACTAGCGGTTTTCTGGGTGCCGACGACGATGTCAGTTCAGATCAGATCAGGCGGATGGTCGAGGATGGCGAGATACTCTCCCTGGAAGCCATCCTGGCCCAATACCCAGAAAAAATTTACGGCAAATTGCTCGATCTGGAAGTTGAAAGAGAACATCGCATAGTAGTCTACGAACTGGAGTTCCTACGATCTGATGGACGCGTCATCGAGTTGGAAATAGATGCACGTAACGGACAGTTGCTGGAACAGGAGATTGAGGATTGAAGCTGTTACTAGTCGAAGATGATACACAGCTGGTCGATTTTTTGCGTCCAAAACTGCAAAGCTCAGGATATATTGTAGAAAGTGTCGACAATGGTATAGATGCGGAATTCCTCGCCCGCGAGGAAGACTTCGATTGCATAATCCTCGACCTTGGCCTTCCACAAAAAGCAGGTCTTGAGGTATTAAAAAACCTACGGCACCACCAGTTCAGTACTCCGGTATTAATCCTTACCGCACGGGATTCCTGGCAGGAGCGTGTCGATGGTTTAAAGGCAGGTGCCGATGATTACCTCGGCAAACCTTTTCATTATGAAGAATTGTCAGCTCGACTGGCAGCAATACTGCGACGTCGCTATGGCCATCTGGATAGTGTTCTGGAATTTCAGGACCTGACGCTAGATCTAGACAAACAGGCCCTCACTAAAGCATGCGGCGAAACCTGCCAGTTAACAGCTATCGAATTCCGACTACTTCGACAACTGATGTTAAACCCGGGAAAAATTTTATCCAAGACTGAACTGAGCGAACATATATACGAAGAGGATAGAATCAAAGATAGTAACGTTATCGAAGTTTATATTAATCGTTTACGGGCGGTTCTGGGTAAATCCCGCATCAAAACATTTCGCAGACAGGGTTACCGACTATCGGGACATTAAAGCTGGCCGGTAAATGTATTCGCTGAAAAAAAGAATAACACGCAACCTCATCATCAATATGGTACTGGTGATGTCGGGTCTGTCAGTAATTATTTATTTTGGTATGCAGCAAATACTTCAGGACTATGTTTTAACAAGATTGCAGGATGATAGCGAAAGCCTGATCAGCGCCGTCAGTCAGGACAGCAATCTCGACTGGAATGTAAACCCGTCGCAAATGTCGAAATTTTATAACCGCGTAAAGTCGGGTCATTATTACCATCTTGCTGTTGACTCGCAAACTATTTCATCCCGTTCACTATTCGACGTAACAATGCCAGAACCGGTCGGTAACCTGAGCAATCCAGGCTACTATCTGGCCGATGGGCCCGGGCAGGAAATATGGCTCATATGGTATCAACAGGTCAGCAAAAATAATCAACTCATCAGTATTCGGGTAGCAGAAGATATAACCCCGCTGCGCCGCCAACTGCTGCAATACACTATCTATGTGGTTATTTTAATGGCGATAACGACTACGATGCTAATTTATCTTCAACGGCGAACACTACAACACTCATTCGCGGTCTTCGAAATGCTACGCCAGAATATAACCTCAATACGCCATAAGGAAACGGAAAAAATCGGCATTAGTCTACCCGGTGAAGTCATACCGCTGGTAAACGAAATTGAAATTCTGGTTGACCAGCTTCGCAATCGAATCAGTCGCAATCGTCATGCCATCGGCAATCTGGCACATGAGTTAAAACGACCTTTGCAGTTATTATCACTGCAACTGGAAAATGACGGGGATGGAGAACCGTCGAGGCCTCTGCAAGACATTCGTGCCATTATCGAACGCGAACTAAGACGCGCTAAAATATCCGGTTCACAAAATGCCGGAGGTAAGTTTGATGTCAATGAAGAATTACCTTTCTTGATTGAAGTGTTGTCGAATATTTATCCGTTGGTAAAAATAAACTTTGAAAACCCTGGGTCGATTTCGAGTCTCGATCTGGATCGAGATGACATGCTGGAGCTTATCGGTAACTTACTCGACAATGGTTGTAAATATGCCTCTCAGACTGTGGATTTGCAGATATCGTGTAGCACAAATCGTGTGAAAATAATTGTCGACGACGACGGCAAAGGTATTAAGGAATCTGAAATGGCAGAAATTAAATTACGCGGAGTACGGCTCGATGAGTCCAAACAAGGTCACGGACTAGGTCTCGACATATGTTGGGATATTGTCAATAGCTACCATGGCAGCCTGTCATTTTCGGCATCGCCGAAGGGGGGACTTCGGGTCGTTATCGAACTACCATTGAATACCTAAATATCCGGATCCACAACGCAAACAGGTTTGCTACAGGCTTCAATTGCTTTACCAGCTTCAAACAGTATATCCTCCCGGAACCGTGCCGCAATTAACTGTATGCCAAGCGGCCGCTTGTTGTTCGATCCGGTAGTCACCGTCATACAGGGCATACTGAGAAACGGCAGTGCAATCTGCATCATTTGTGCCTCCAGAATAGCTCGGAAGTCTTCCTCAGATTTAACATCGCGTAAATCATCGAAAGGTAATTCAGCCGACACCGGGCTTAACATAATTGGGTATTCAACAAGAAACTGTTGCCACTCTCGAGCCAGGGTCATGCGCCGTTGCAGCGCATCCATTAAGCTGTTTAAGCTTACCTCCGGTGCAATACTTTTCAAAAACGTATAAATAGTATTAGCATCGGGATCATCCTCTTCGGCAAACGCTGCACCATTGGTCCTGGCATATTCAGACATCCACAGTAATAACTGGAGCGCCATCGGCTCTCGAAGCGGCGGACAGGGCACCTCTTCTACCGACCAGCCCGCTTGCCGTAGTCGGCTTGCAGTATCGTTTAGTGCATCAATTATAGCTGGGTCAACCTGCCAGCCCTCTGGTGCAGTACATAAAGCGGCCTTTTTTTGATAAACAGGAGAACTGTGCTCCGCAGGCACCCACCAGGGATCCAGCGGATTAGCAACTGACATAGCGCTATAACCAAGTTGTAAATCATCAATGCTACGTGCAATCGGTCCGGATACAGCGGTTAATTGCGCACCAATATGTCTGTCTGCAGCAGATAAATTGACAGCAGCAATTCGGCCCGGTGTCGGTCGTAACCCATGCACACCACAGGCATAGGCGGGATAGCGAATAGATCCGGCAATATCGGTGCCATGGGCAATCGTGCCGATACCTGACGCAACCGCCGCTGCAGCACCTCCAGAAGAACCACCCGGTGTCAACTGGCGGTTAAATGGATTACGTGTGTGTCCATGAATCGAGTTTCGGGTAAACCAGCGCAGTGAAAATGCAGGGGTATTGGTACGCCCGATGATAATCGCACCGGCATTGCGCAAGCTGCTGACAATCGGGCTATCAGTTTCAGCAATTAAATTTTTCTGAATTCTGAGTCCATTGGTGCTTGCAAAGCCAACCTGGTCGATATTGACTTTAATTGTTACCGGTACACCAGCGAGTACACCAGGATCCTGCCCACGAGAAATCTGTTGATCAATCGCATCGGCAGCGTCCAAAGCCTGTTGCGGCATTTCGGTGACAACAGCATTAATTAGTGGATTGACTTTGTTAAGACGGCATAAAGCCGCTTCTGTCACCTCGCGAGCACTGATTTTGTGTTGTCTAATCGCCTCGGTTATTTGCCTTGTTGACCAATGGTAAATCTCACTCATGGCTTATCTCCTGGTTTTGTAGACATCAAGCAAACAGTTCCTGTACCCAGTCAGACAATTGATCCAGCAAACCCTGCTCACGCTCGCCGGTTTCAAGCTGGCTCAATGTCAACAACTGCTGTTGAAACTGCTCCAGAGTCAGGCTCGCACCAAACTCCCCATCGATCAGTCGGGCCTGACAAAATCTTTGCCAGCGCAGCGACTCATCTCCATTCAGGCTATGCGGAAAATTACGCGCACGATATCGAAAAAGCAGTGTATTCAGGCGTCTGTCATGAAAACTGTTTTCCGACCAGTCGGCGAGTTGTTCGGGTTCTGCCGCCAACACCTGATTACAGACTAATCTGTCCTGCTGGGGAATAAAGCCTTCATATAAGGCACTATCAGCGTCGGTCGGCTCAGTTTTCTTTTCCATTGAATAAACATTCCTGAGCTTCGTGATCAGCCCTGTATCAGACTGTAATATCTGTTTATGCTGATTGATTTTATCCCAGTCAATTTGCCATTTATCAGCCTGTTCGGGATTTAAAGTAGCTGGTGGTGCCAGAGCAGGTGATTTATTCAGATGCACGCCTTTTAGTGGTAACCGCTGCTCACCATGTGCAAGATCGAGCGTTCTGGTATATAGCTTGTTTTGTATCTCATCGACATCAAGTTGCAACAGGTACTCGGGATCAAAACGCAGGTTATAACAGATAATTTCATTCGCATTTTTCGGGTTAACGATTAATGGCAAAACCGGAGCCAGACATCCCTGGCTAGCCGGGAACATACCGCTTACATGCAATAGAATGCCGGGCTTTGCCGGGTCGAGTATTTCAGCCACCCGTTTTTTATTGCGCAATTCGAAATAATAATCAAATAACCGTGGCTGATGCTGCTTCACCAGCTGAGCAATTGCGATTGTCGCCTTCACATCAACCAGCGCATCATGAGCACCGACTTGCTCGATATCATTCGCAGCGGTCAAATCAGTCAGTTTAAAGCTGACATCTCCATTATCATGTTGCGGCCAGCTAATGCCTTCAGGTCTGAGCGCATACGTCAGGCGTAATAAATCGAGCACATCCCACCGACTATTACTGTTCTGCCAGCTATAGGCATAAGGATCAAAAAAATTACGATAAAAACCAAAGCGGGTAACTTCATCATCGAATCGAATACTGTTGTAACCCACAATGCAGCTAGCGGGACGGGAAAACTCCTGGTAAATACGACGAAAAAACTCAGCCTCAACCAGACCCTCAGATAAAGCCCGCTGTGGTGTAATTCCAGTTACCAGAACAGCCTGTGGCTGCGGTAGAAAATCGACCGTCGGCTTCGCGTATAACATTAAAGGCTCACCGATTATCTGGAGATTTTCATCAGTACGAATGCCGGCAAACTGCGCAGGCCGATCAGATCTGGGGTTTACTCCCCAGGTTTCGTAGTCATGCCAGTAAAAACTCTTTTTAGTCATTTGAATTTACGTTTGTCAATTATTAAACCCAATTTTCCATCCTGAGCCCCGATACACGGGAAAATTCTCTTTCGTTATTAGTGACTAAAATTAATCCCATGGCACGCGCGTGACCTGCTATCTGCATATCATAAGGTCCAATCGGTTTGCCTTGTGAATATAATTCGGATCGAATTTGACCGAAGTGAAAAGCAGCCGGGCTGTCAAAATTTAAAACCGTCAATCGGGCAGCAAGCCCCTCAATATCACGATAATTTTTTTCAGGTCTGGTAGATCGCTCGCAACCGTAAACCAGTTCACCCCAGGTTATACTCGAAATACAAAGTTGCTCTTCGTGTTTTAGAAAAAGTTTACGTACATTTGCTGGCCGATTTTTTATGGTATAGATCACCATATCGGTATCCAACATGTATTTGAGCATCAAAATTGGTCACGTTGTTGATCATCTTCCTGATTTCTCGACGACATAAAGTCATCGGTGGCCTGTTTATTTTCAAACCATTCGTTCCATCCGCTGCCTGCTGGCGTGATAATCCTCATATTACCCAACGCAACGATATCGACTTCTTTTACCGATTCCGGGTATTCAACACTCTTAGATAAGCGGACAGCCTGACTGGTATTGCTTTTGAATATTTTGGTATGTGATATTGTCATAATGATTTTGTATATCCAAGATACATATACACATATTATACTGATTGAGAGACATGTCAATGTCTGACTGATTTTTAGAATTAATAACAAACCCCACCCTGACCCGGGGTTTGTTTCATAGCACTTCAGTCGTTACTCACCAAACACATCGACAACTGAATCACGAACCGCTGCTACAAGTTCATCCAGTGTCGATTCACTCGATGTAATCGGTGGAGCGATACACACCACTTCACTTCGCATCCGCGTAAACAGACCATGATCGATCATCGCCTTTGTCATTTTTCCGCCAACGCCCCAATCCGGCGGGAAGAGTTCTTTGCTAGCCTTATTCTCAACCAGTTCAACACCACACATCATACCCTTACCGCGAACATCGCCAACATGTGGGTGTCCATCCAGCGCAGCATGTAATTTTTCCTGTAGATACGCACCTTTCTCAGCGGCCTGGCCCGGGAAGTCTTCTTTTTCGATGATGTCGATCATCGCCAGACCAACCGCACAGGTTGTTGGATGACCACTATAGGTATAAGCGTGCATCCAGGGCTTGTCGGCATTTTCCAGCGTTGCGGCTATTTCGTCTGTAATACCTATACCGCCCAATGGCACATAACCTGAGGTAATTGCCTTGGCGAACTGAATAAGATCAGGCTGTATGCCGTAGTGCTCGAGTGCAAACAGTTTACCGGTGCGGCCGAATCCGGTGATAACTTCGTCGGCTACCAGGAGCACTTCATACTGGTCACATATTTCTCGGATTCGTGGAAAATAATCATCTGGCGCGACCAACACGCCCCCTGCTCCCTGCACCGGCTCGGCAATAAACATCGCTACATTGTCCGGCCCCAGCCTGAGAATTTCTTTTTCCAGTTCGTTAGCTGCGGCAATTCCTGCAGAAGAGCCATCAGCAGGTTTCGGGTAGCGATAAATATCCGGGGAAGGGATATGACTGAAACCGGGCATTCTGGGCTCGAACGCCGCCCAGTATCCTGCTATACCAGTGGCACACATAGCTGCGAAAGTCACACCATGGTAACCCCACAAACGACTGATAACATGTGTCTTGGAAGGTTTGCCTTTGGCTTTCCAGTATGACCGTGCCAGTTTTATATTGCTATCAGTGGCTTCGCCACCGCCTGAGGTGAAATAAAAGTGGTTAATATCTGAGTAACAGATTTCAGACAGTTTGTTCGCCAGTTCTATAGCTGGAATATTGGAACTCCCCGAATAGCTCGAACAGTACGCCATTTCATGCATTTGCCGAGTTGCAGCGTCGACAAGTTCCTGTCGACCATGCCCAGCATTGACATTCCACAGGCAGGAAAGTCCGTCGATGAACCGACTTCCGTCTGCATCAATTAAATAAGAACCCTCAGCTTTCACCCAAACCTTACCACTGGTATGCCCTGCACTGTGATGAAGGGGGTGAATCATGTGTGGCTGATCCTTTTGCAGTAGCGAAGAATTTTGTGTGGCTGTAT
>JAAEOZ010000088.1 GCA_024222685.1 Gammaproteobacteria bacterium
AAAGGCTTTTGAAGGCTGGAATTTCAGGATCCAGTGAGCCGTCAACAATTCTCTTCATTCGGTAATCTGCCAGGAACATGGTTTGCGCTGCACGGCTATCGCGAGGTACGCCAAACACCTGTACATCCTGTTTACGCCGACAGACATTCTTCCATCCGTCTACCACTGAATCTATACCGGCTATATCAGATGCATTAGCAAAATCCGCTGATACTTTTTGCAGATCAAGCAGGGTTTGCGGACGAGGGTCAATACTGACCCCGGGTGGTGAGAAATAGTGCGTATTGCCCTCGATAAGATCGTATCGATGCCAGGCGCTACGCAATGCGACCAGAAAATCCTCCAGCTGCAATGCGGGGCCAGAGCCTTTCACGCCAAAGAGGATGATATCCCTGGCTTTACCGTCAATGACGTATCCATCGATCACTGTTAATCCATCGAACTGGCGTAAATTCTGGTTACAGTTCTGTAATTCGAGGCAGGCCTTTAGGTCATCCTGTAATTGCCTTAGAGAAATAGCCTGGATGGTTTGCGAAGCGACATTGGTGGATGTTACAGCCAGAACTATTAATAACGACATTGATACGTAAACTTTTCTGAACATAGCCCCGCCGTTTCCTGATTGAATCTATTGTTTCGCTTGTATTTTACATGGAGTTGATTGTCGTTCGCGTTAATTTTGAGGGGATAGTGTTTTCTCGACAATCCAGGCGTAGGGACTCATTATTAACTAGATTGATGTTTGAAATAAGTAAACAACATTACAAATGTTCGATTTACCCCTGTTTAGATTTGTTTGGCATCTATATTTAAATTTGCCCGTTTATTTGTGTGAGCTGTTCTTCCCAACAAGCTGTCAGGCATTCTTCAGATGACTCAATTCAGAGACCAATGAACAGCATCCTGTACGTCTCCAGTGTCAAATTAGCAGTCAGTGAGGAATTTGCCGCTATTACCCGCAATGTGCCCTGAGCAGCCATTTAACGCCACGAAACACCGAGAAAATTAAGCTACGTAGCGAAACGGCACGACTACACCTTATATCATGCACTTGAGGCATTACCAGTGCCGATAACTACCCACGAATTATCCTACCGATCATCTTGAGA
>JAAEOZ010000089.1 GCA_024222685.1 Gammaproteobacteria bacterium
AATGTAACGGATAGTGTCAGGTTTAATCTGGAAACGCTGATATTAGAACCTAACTTACTTCAACTCAGCATGGTCTGGCGCTCTGCTTATCCCTGCGATAAGAAAGCGCTCAAAATCGAGGAAATTAAAATCAGTCTGAAACAATAAGACAGGCATACTGGTACGACGAGAGAGGAATTGAATCATGGCGCAATCAACATTTGCGAATTCGAGAGGTATAGTGCATAAGGGCAGTGGTGGAATCAGTATAGTATTCCCTGATGTCTGTAAAACTCCGTCTCCAGGAGGCCCGGTACCTATACCTTACCCCAATGTGGGGAAGGCTTCCGATACGACAAATGGACCAAAATCAGTCAAAACAGATGGGAAAATGCCGATGGTAAAAGGTGCCAAATATTCGATGAGTACAGGCGATGAGGCTGGTACTGCGGGTGGTGGCGTTATCAGCGGTAAAATCAAGGCAGAGTGTGAATTCATGATGTACTCCTTCGATGTAAAAATTGAAGGCAAAAATGTATGCAGACTGGGTGATCCTCTGTTTCACAATAAGAAAAATATTGTGGGATAATCCTGTTCATGAGCATCGCCGGGCCAACCCTGAATAGTCCTTCAAATGCCTATGGTGATATCGTTGACAAACTCGTCGACAATGCATCTTTCCTGTGGGTTTTAAGGTCTATCGCGGTTAAGCAGCCACATTATTACCCAGGTGATATTCAGTTACTTGAACAGCGTTTAGAAGCACAGCTGGACGGTATGATGACATCTATCGAACAGAGCTGGCAAGCTTGCCTGGAATCGTTGGAATATAATGAGCCTGGGGAGGTTTTTACTGCGGCAGTTCTGGCGTTTCGAAGTAAGGATCCGATAAAAATACAACATGCCGTCGAAGCCGGATTTGTAAACCAGGAAACGGAAAAAGGACTGTTTTCGGCGCTTGGTTGGCTGCCAGCTGATCTTGTACATAGCTGGATAAAACAGTTTTTAAATAGTAAAGATCTCGATCATAAATATCTGGCTATTGCTGCCTGTAGTGTCAGACGCGAGAATCCCGGGAAGACATTAGGCCGCATACTGCAACGTGATGATTGCCGGCAGCATACCAGGCTATACGTTCGAGCGCTCAGGTTGATTGGAGAGATACCACGCGGTGATATGGAACCTCAGCTTCGACTTGCGATGCAGTCAGATAGTGAAGAAGTAAATTTCTGGTCTCTCTGGTCATCCATAATGCTCGGAGATCGGTCTGCAGTATCAAAGCTCAAACCTTTTGTGCTTAACGTTGGCCCGTTTCAAACAAGGGCTATGGAGTTGTGCTTTCGTGCATTACCCGTAGATGAGGCCAGGGCGTGGATTTCCGAGCTTGGCAGGATAAATGGGGATGTACGCTCGGTGATCAAAGCTTCAGCTATATTAGGTGACCCACATGCAGTCAACTGGCTTATTTCGAAGATGAGCCAACTCGATGTCTGTCAGCTTTGTGGTGAAGCATTTAGCCAGATTACTGGAATCGAGCTTGTACAAAATCAGCTGGTACTAGAAGAGGCACCGCCGCTTGAGGGGAATACGGATGAAAAAATTGAAAGTGAAGATTTGGTACTTGACGAAGACGAAAACCTGCCGTGGCCGGATGTCGACAAAATAAAAACTATCTGGACGAATCATGGAAGCAATTTTATCGCCGGGCAACGCTATTTTCTGGGACGAAATATATCCTCCAATTTGCTAAAAGATAAACTGATTTCCGCAAATCAACGTCAGAGGCAAGCTGCAGCAATTGAGCTGGCGCTACTCGAACCAGAAGCTCCTCTTCACAATACTCAGTCTAGCATCAGGAGTTGAAAAACTACTCAGATAAAAAGGCTGTGAGCTGCAAACTATTACCGCCGGGCCGATGCAATGATCCTACCAGACGCCAGCTTTCGGTAGCCAGTTGAATCTTCCATCGACCGGGATCCAGCGGCGTATAGCGGGCCGAGAACAGGTAGTCATCCACTTTCTGTAGTGTCAGAAATTGATCCATGCCCGGCCTGGTTGCATGATAAAGTCCCAACGTAATAACTTCATTGTTGGACTGCCAGTTGTAGGTAAGAAATATGACATCTATGTTTTTAGAATCCATATTGAACTCAATATTGGCGCTTAATGACATCGAAGCAGCCATTCTATCGCGCGCGATTACCTTGTTAATCTGTTTTCCTTTTTTGTAATAGTCATCCACTACCAGGCCACTGTCCGAATTGATAGCTAAAGTAATCATAACTACACCCATAATCACTGCAGACATCGGTATCAATATCAACATCCAGACATAAGGCTGGTTTTTCCAGGACAATAATTGAGTGTCGGTTATCATATCGTATCATTCACCATTTATTTTCGAGGACCGAGAAAACGGGCGTCTTCTTCAACGGCTAAATGATTCACATCTTCAGCCTGTAAGTAAAATTTGATAGAACTGCTTTGCGATTTCAAATTAGCTTCATCGGCTCGTAGGCGTACAATCAACTCGGAAACAGTACCGCTTTCTACATAGATTTTATCGACATCTGTAAATAGTTCCAGATCAGGAATGCCATCTACGCGCAATTGATATGGGTGGGCATTTGTGTCCATATTTAATATTTTCAACAGATATACGTTTTCAATTAGACCTTCGGATGTTTCACGATAAAGCTGATTTCGATCACGTATTACATCGAGTTCCAGTGCGACCCGTTGTGTTAATCCATAGAATATTATTGAACTGATTATTGCCAGGATAACAGCATAGATGATGACGCGTGGGCGAAGGATATGACTCTGCTTATTGTTCTGTGTATTTTCAGTAGTGTATTTGATTAAACCCCTGGGATAACCGAGTTTATCCATGACGCCGTCACAGGCATCGATGCAGGCGGAGCAGGCGATACACTCGTACTGCAGGCCGTCGCGAATATCAATACCAGTCGGGCAGACCTGGTAACAAAGAGTGCAGTCAACGCAGTCACCCAGCCCGAGAGAAACATGATCGACATTGCGTTTTCGCTTACCTTTGGGTTCGCCTCGTTCTTCATCGTAGGCAATAACCAGGGTATCCTTGTCAAACATGGCGCTCTGGAAACGTGCATAGGGGCACATATACTGACATACCTGCTCGCGCATAAAACCCGCATTACCATAGGTGGCAAAGCCATAAAAGAATATCCAGAATGTTTCCCAGGGGCCGAGACTGAACGGGATCAAACCTCGTGCCAGATGATCAATTGGCGTAAAATATCCGACAAATGTAAACCCGGTCCACAGTGAGAATAAAATCCAGACGGTCTGTTTGGTTGCTTTAACTCGTAACTTGTCCCAGCTCCAGCCTGCTTTGTCCCGATTCATCTGCTGTGACCGAGTTCCTTCGATTTTCCGTTCCATCCACAGGAAAGCCTCGGTCCAGGCCGTTTGAGGGCAGGCATAGCCGCACCAGATGCGCCCTGCTAGTGCAGTAAAAAAGAAAAGCGACAAAGCTGCAATGATGAGCAATCCGGCCAGATAGACAAAATCCTGAGGCCACATAGTCAGACCAAAGATGTAGAATTTGCGTGCGGGTAAATCAAACAGTACTGCCTGACGCTCGTCCCAGCGAAGTAGCGGTGTACCATAAAAAATTCCGAGTAGTACTAATACACCGGTAAAGCGCAGGGTGGCAAACCATCCGTGTACTTCACGCGGATATACCTTCTCATGTTTGGCATAAAGTGATTGGTTGACTTCAACTTCAACCGATCT
>JAAEOZ010000090.1 GCA_024222685.1 Gammaproteobacteria bacterium
AACACCTGAGCTTCGATCTTCGTGAGAATGGGTATGCAGGCTTGCCCTTAGGGAATATCCAGAGTTAGAAATCCAGTCAACAAGAGTTTTGGTATCTTCTTCAGGCCAGGGTGTATCAATAATATATGCGCTCTTCCCATCGAGAACGACTAGGCCATTTGACGGGAAGTATCCGTAGCCCTGTAGCTTCTTATAAGAAGTGTGAAGGAAAACACCTTTAGAAACCTCCTGAATATCTAGTTTTCCGTTTTCCATATTTGCAAACGCAAGACATGGAATAATTGCAGAAAAGGCGAAAAGTACTCGAATCATTTTTAACTCCAACGAGGCTGTAGAAAAATACGAGAAGCGGAGTTTTCCCCAGTTCCTTTTTGACTTTTTAAAATTTGAATCACCATTTTGTCTTTTTCACATCCATTGTTGATACTGTGCTTAGATTAACGATAGTCCGTTATATTATCAATATGGACTCGTTATAGGCCGCTAATTGACCTTTTTTGGCTGCGTATCAACCCCATTGCGGTATTTCACTGTTCTTCCAGAGTTTTTCTATATTGTGCACCATACAGTACAGTAACCAGAGCCTGCCCCGTGAAACGCTTTGGGTACTGCGCCGTGGCTTTGGCTTCGCCTCTCAGGCTGATTCGGTTGAGTTGTTTGTTGCTGATGATGTTGCCAAACACAGGCTGACTGCCATGGATGGAGGAAATGCAGATAATGCATAGGCAGTTCCAGGGACATATAACTTAATTGCCCAATTAAGATCGGGGCCCAGTAATACAGAAACCCTGGCCCAGGGCGCTAACCCTGTTCGCAGATAAATCTAACCTCTACAATACCCGCTCAGTATCGTCTTCATTCTTTTCGGGAATATCAAGTTCCGGGTTAGCAATCGCTTCGGCATACTCGAGCGCATCCGGCGCATGGTACTCCGCGATTGGCGTTCCAATTGGACCACTGGTAATCGAACTTTGATCTTTGACAGATATACCAATGCGTGAACTGATTCGGACAAAGGTAAAACCGAGTATCAGGGTAAATACGCAGGCAATTCCCCAGAAGTAAAAATCGACATGGTAAAAGTCCATGAAGAAAGCTATGACGATCGGTCCGGTACAAAGCCCGATGCCCGATATCATTACCAGGCTGCCGCTGGCGGCGATAATTTGATGGGGTTCCAGGCGATCATTTGCATGGGCGATACAAAGCGAATACATTGGCATTGCTGCGCCGCCGAGTAAAATGATTACCAGATAAAATAGCAGTCCATCCTTCGGCACTGAAATTGCAGCAAGACAGGCGATAATTGAAATGGCAGATAGAATCGACATCACAAATCTTCTCGGCACTTTGTCTGAGATATAACCCACAGGCCACTGGAATAAAACACTGCCGATCAAAAAACTGGCCATAAACCAGGAAATTAATTTTATATCAACCAGTATGGCGCTGGCATAAACCGCACCGAGTCCGAATATGGTGCCGTGAGCCATACCGGTTAAACAGTTGCCGATGACGGCCAGCGGGGATGCCTGGTATAAATCTATCATCGACATCTTTGCCGAAGACTCAAACACCGGTGCCGGCTTGGCTGTTAGTAAAACCGGGATCAAACCCGCCGAAATAACCACAGAGATCAGGATAAAAAGATCAATAGCCTGTGGTTCGGCGAGATTCAGTAAAAATTGTCCGGCTCCCATGCCAAAAGTCCCAATTAGCATATAAATCGATAAAATTCCTCCTCTGGTTTCATTGCTGGCGCGGTCGTTCAACCAGCTTTCAGTCACCACATAAAAACCGGCAAAGCTAATGCCGGTAACAATACGCATGATCATCCACATCCAGGCGTCGATATAAACACCGTGGAATAATATTGAAATCGAAGCCAGTGAAGCCAGTGCTGAAAATACCCGGATATGGCCAACTCTCTTCACCAGATAGGGTGCGAGAAATGAGCCGATAAAAACGCCGATGAAATAGCCCGACATCATGATGCCGGTAGTGAAGGTAGAAAAACCTTCGAGGGTTGCGCGAACACCTAAAAGCGTGCCCTGCAGGCCATTGGCCAACATCATGAATCCTATACCTAGCAGTATTGCCCAGGATGCGCTTAAATCCTTCCACATAGAAAGTTATCTCAAAACAGTGCGATTGTTGCAGTTAAAAGTGCGGGGATTCTAGTAGAGCATTTGCAACTCAGCAATCTAAACAGATCACTTTGGTTAGAATTTTTTGATTACAAACAGGATAGAGCTAGAATTAATAATGCTAAAGGTCGTAGTGTCAGGTCAGTTCCGTGTATCCAGTTTGTGCTGCGTAGGTTTCGAGATCGATGATGCTTTGGTAGTCGTCTAAAGCGACATCTTCAAACCCGGCCAGATGAAGCGTATCCCTATGACTATCAGAGAGCCTGGATAATGCCTGATTGAGAGCTTGAGTAATGCCTTGTGGGTCTAGATTTTCTCGTTCGGAAGCTGGTATTACCAGAGGCAGGCCACAGCTGACTTCACTATAGCCAATGGTTTTAACCCGGCCAATCAGCTCGGGCCACTCATCCTTGATAAGCGCAAAGCTGACGCTGTCGATGGCGGCTACATCTGTCTCACCATTTGCCACCGATGTCAGGCTGTTTAAGTGGGAGCCACTGACTATAACGCCTGAAAAGAAAGGAGGAGGATTACCAAGTGAAGCTATAGCGTGGCGCAAAACATTCATACCGCTATTCGAATCCTGATCATTGATCGCTACTATGCCGTTTTGACATTCCGAGAGCTTGTCAATCTCACTGCCGGCAGATACAACAATATGACTGGAGTAAAATTTCCCCTCACAGCCATCGACATCAAACAGTGGTACGCATACCGGATAACAATCGCTTTGTAGGAATCGCATCAATGGATATCCGCAGCTGTGGCCGAGAAACATGGCAGGATCTCTTAGCAGGTCAAAGTCGGTATCGAAGCGGATTATCGGCTCGATATGGTCCCCTGATTTATACATGAGCATAAACTCACAGAATAGTGACTGCCATGCATTACGCAATTTGTCGGTAAACGCATACATGCCGCAAGTGATGAAATGTTTTGCCTGGGCGTTCATAGTAGAGGTTTCAAGGTTTATTTAATTTGTTTACTTAAGTAAACAAAGCTAATTATAAAGAACAACGTCGACTTATATAGACAATATTATCAGGCTGAAATACTATCACTAGCAATCCTATCGCGGTAGACCCAGATGAATCGGAGAAAAGCTCGCAGGCGTAGCAGCCCTTCCGTCGAGCAACTCATACAGCCGAAAGCAGAGCAGCTTTTCAACCCTTATACGCCAGTTGAAATTCTCAGTTCGGATGATCTCGATTTAATCCATGATGGCGCCATGCGCATCCTCGAGGAAATAGGACTGGAAGTTCTAAACGAGGCTGCACTGGCATTATACGAAGCAGATGGCGCTCGCGTAGACTGGGATCGACAATGTGTTTTTCTTGATCGAAACCATGTTATGCAGCGCCTTCAAAGTGTACCCGCCGAATTTACCATGTACGCCCCGAACCCTGAACGCAATCGTCTGATTGGCGGAAATGCGGTCAACTTCACGACAGTTGCCAGTGCGCCGAACAGTTCTGACCTCGAAGGCGGGCGACGGACTGGCAATTTCGAGGATTACTGCAATTTCCTGCGTTTGACGCAAAGCTTCGATGTAATCGACTTTCTCAGTGGCTATCCGGTTGAACCTGTTGATATTCATTCCGATACTCGTCATCTGGATGCATCGTTTGCTGCTTATACCTTAACCGATCGCGCATTTTCGCTCTATTGCCTCGGTGGTGGTCGTGTCAATGATGGCATAGAAATGGCTGCAATGGCGCGAGGAGTCGACCGACAAACATTGAAAAGCCAGCCCAGTATTATCACGGTGGTGAATACTAATTCTCCGCTAAGAGTCGACGGCCTTATGCTGGATGGATTAATCGAAATGGCCGAAAACGGTCAACCAATCATTGTGACACCTTTTACTCTGTCAGGTGCGATGTGCCCAATTACCATAGCCGGTGCCCTGACTCAGCAAACTGCTGAAGCGCTCGGCGTCATCATGCTTTCACAAATTGTCAATCCCGGAGCGCCGATGGTGTATGGTGGTTTTACTTCCAATGCCGATATGCGCAGCGGCGCACCCGCGTTCGGTACGCCCGAATATACCAGAGCGGCATTTGCCAGTGGTCAGCTCGCACGACGTTACAATATTCCGTTTCGCTCGTCGAATACCAATACTTCTAACTGTGTCGATGCACAGTCGGCCTGGGAATCGCAGATGTCGCTCTGGGGTGCGGTAATGGGTGGTGCACAGGTCATCAAGCACGCGGCAGGCTGGCTTGAAGGCGGGCTTTGTGCCTCATTTGAGAAATTCATCATCGACATCGATATGCTGCAAATGATGGTCAAGACGCTGCAACCACTGGAAGTGAATGAGACAACCCTGGCGCTCGATGCCATCAGGGAAGCCGGTCATGGAGGTCATTTCTTTGCCACCACGCATACTATGGCGAACTATGCCACAGCGTTCCACGAACCGATAGTTTCCGACTGGAGTAATTACGAAACCTGGAGTGAGAACGGCGAATTGACAGCCTTTCAACGGGCCAATAAAGTTTATAGACAGAAACTGAAGGAATATCAGCCACCAGAGATGAATGAGTCGACTCGTTCTACACTGGAGGCCTATGTCGTTGAGCGCCGGCTGGAGATTCAGCGAACATGAAACTGCAGCAGCGAGTCACTCTGTTTCAGCAACGGTTGCAACAGGTGATCGCCGCGTCTGGTATGAACCGGTCTGCATTTTCCACATCGATTTCAGTTGACCGCTCGACTCTGTCGCAATTGCTGTCAATCGATAATGTTCGCCTGCCGCGGGCCGATACCATCACCTCCATCGCCGAAGTGCATCAGGTCAGCATCGACTGGTTGCTGGGTTTGACCCAGCAGGGTTCGCTGGCGACAAATATCGTCCCGGAACAGTTTGAGGTGGATGATTTTTCGACGTCTATATTCGAAAAAAACCTCGAATGGCATCGTGAGGCGAGCGGGTATAAAGTACGCTATATTCCTACAACACTCCCCGATTTGCTTAAAACAGAGGCAATTGCCGAACACGAATTCAATCGTTATGGTGCAGGCAAGGTCGATCAGTCAGTACGCGATAATCAACTTCGGCTGCTACAGCAACGCGACCCCGGTAGTGAACTGGAAACCTGTATGCCAATTCAGTCGCTGGAAACTTTTGCGCTGGGGCAGGGTATCTGGCAGGGTGTCCCGGTGTTAGATCGACGAGCACAGTTGCAGCGCATGATAGAACTCAACGATGAACTCTACCCGGGGTTCAGGTGGTATCTATTCGATGGTAAACAAAGTTACTCGGCGTCTCTAACTATTTTCGGTCCGATGCGTGCCTCATTGTTTCTCGGCCAGATATATGTCGTCGTCAATGGCGTCGAGCATATTCGCAAACTGATAGATCGCTTTGATCACCTAATCCGCATGGCGATTGTGCATCCACATGAAATTCAACAAACATTAACGTCATTGTTAAAACAATGTCACAGATAAAACACAGGTACTCGATATGAAATCGCATGCACAGGTTGTCGTCATCGGTGGTGGCGTAGTTGGTTGTAGTGTTATCTACCATCTCACCAAACTGGGTTGTAAGGACGTCGTATTAGTCGAACGCTCTGAGCTGACATCGGGTTCAACCTGGCACGCAGCCGGAGGTTTCCATACCCTGAATGCCGATACCAATATGGCAGCGTTACAGGGTTATACCATCGGGCTGTATCGCGAGCTGGAGAAGATTACCGGCCAGTCCTGTAGTCTTCATCATGTCGGTGGGCTAACCCTGGCGGGTACTCCCGAACGTATGGACTTTCTTAAATCAGCACGTGCCATGCACCGCCATATGGGGCTGGATACCGAGCTGGTAACACCAGAGGAAATCCGAAAACTCAGTCCAATTACCAATACCGACGGCATACTCGGCGCTTTGTACGATCCGCTCGATGGTCATCTCGATCCATCGGGCACTACCCATGCCTATGCCAGAGCGGCGCAAATGCAGGGGGCCGAAATTGTATTACGGTGTCCGGTAGTGGAGACCAATCCGCAGGCCGATGGTAGCTGGCAAGTGGTCACCGAACAGGGAACGATTATTGCTGAACATCTGGTCAATGCAGCGGGCCTGTGGGCGCGCGAAGTCGGTGCTATGGCCGGAGTTTATCTGCCCCTGCATCCGATGGAGCATCAGTATTTCGCTACCGATGATATTGCCGAGGTGGTCAATCGGGGTGAAGAGCTACCGCATGTAATGGATCCTGAAGGTGAAAGTTACCTTCGACAGGAAGGAAATGGTCTGGTGATCGGGTTTTACGAACAAAACTGTGTACCCTGGGCTGTCGACGGCACCAGTTGGGATTTCGGCCACGAGCTTCTCGATGAAAATCTGGATCGTATCGGTGACTCGATGGAAATTGCTTTCAGGCGATATCCGGTTCTGGCAGAGGCAGGTATAAAGACCATTATCAATGGGCCTTTTACCTTTGCAGCCGATGGTAACCCATTAGTCGGGCCGGTTCCTGGCATCAGGAATTACTGGTCAGCCTGTGCGGTGATGGCCGGATTCAGTCAGGGTGGTGGGGTCGGTTTAACCCTGGCCGAATGGATGATCGAAGGCGAGCCGAGCCGCGATGTTTTTGCGATGGATGTCGCCCGTTTCGGTGATTATTGTACGCCTTCATACACAAGACTTAAGGTTCGTGAAAATTATCAGAAACGCTTTGCGGTGTCTTATCCGAACGAAGAACTACCGGCGGCACGTCCACTGGATGCCACTCCTGCCTACGGAATATGGCAGCAACAAAATGCGGTTTTCGGTTCGGCTTATGGTATGGAACATGTCAATTACTTTGCCGCTGAAGATGACGAGCCCTACGAAATACCCTCGTTTCGCCGTTCAAACGCATTTGATACCGTTGCACAGGAATGTCTCGCGGTGCGTAATGCTGTGGGCATTAACGAAGTACATAATTTTGGTAAGTACGAAGTCAAAGGCCCAGGTGCTTATGAGTATCTCGACAGGATTATGGCAGGCAGAATTCCACAGGTTGGTCGACTCAGTCTGAACCCGATGTTAAGTCATAAAGGCAAAATCATCGGTGATTTTACTGTCGCACAATTGCGTGAAAATGTTTTTCAGGTGACGGCTTCGTTCGGCGCTCAGGCCTACCATATGCGCTGGTTCGAGCAACATTTACCCAAGGCTGGTGTCAGCCTGGAAAATGTGTCGAAAAAACGCATCGGTTTCCAGATTGCAGGGCCTGCGTCGAGAGAATTAATGCAGCGAGTGACGCGGACCGATGTTTCTAATGAAGCCTTTCCCTTTTTGTCGATCAGGGAAATCGATGTAGGGCAATGTCAGGCCATCGTGCAGCGGGTCAGCTACACCGGCGACCGTGGTTACGAAATATATGTGCCGGTGCATCATCAGGTAGCCCTGTACCAGATATTGAGCGAGGCTGGGAAAGACCTCAACCTGCGTCCATTCGGCATGCGTGCGATGATGAGCCTGCGCCTGGATAAATCTTTCGGCTCGTGGATGCGGGAGTATAAACCCGATTATACACCGCTCGAAACCGGGCTTGATCGATTTGTCGATTACAAAAAGGAAGTGGATTTTATCGGCAAAGAAGCAGCATTGGCCGAAAAGGAAAACGGCGTCACCAGAAAATTATGTACTTTTATTGTCGAAGCCAGAGATGCCGATGTAAATGCATGGGAACCTATATGGTTTGATGGAAATGTTGTCGGTTATGTCACATCTGGAGGTTATTCACACTATAGTCAGAAGAGTATCGCTTTCGGTTTTTTACCTGTTGAATTGATTGAAGAAGATCGACAGGTCATGATCGAAATACTCGGTGAGATGATTCCAGCAACTCTTTATAGCGAACCATTGTTCGATCCGAAGAATCAATATTTACGTTCGTAGATACAAGGGGCGCAATTCATGGCGCCCGAAATTGCTGTAATATATCATTGTCGAAATGGTTGAATTTTCAATGGGTACGCTCGAAAGTGACATAAAGCAATTACCCGATGTCCATATATTTACCGATTATATGGCCAGCTGGTATCAGATCACGGATGATCTACCAAAATACAGAGATGATCGTAATAGCGAAAAACAAGACTGACGGGATCAATATTTCATGGCATCAGGTTCTAAAAAGGTGATATTCGCTGCTTTAATCGGCAATACACTCATATCCATCACCAAATTTGCAGCAGCGGCTTATACCGGTAGCTCTGCCATGTTATCCGAGGGAATTCATTCCCTCGTCGATACCGGAAATCAGGGTTTGTTACTTTACGGCATCAAGCGCGCCTCCAGACCTGCTGACGAGGATTTTCCATTTGGATATGGGAAAGAAATCTACTTCTGGAGTTTTATCGTTGCTATTCTAATCTTTGCGCTCGGTGGTGGTATATCGATCTACGAAGGTATAAAGCATTTGCAAAATCCCGAAGCGATAAGTAATCCGATGATCAATTACATCGTGCTCGGTCTTGCCATGATATTCGAAGGCGCCGCCTGGTGGTTCGCATTTAAGGAATTTGGCCGGCAGAAAGGCAAGTGGGGATACATCGAAGCCATACAACGCGCTAAAGACCCATCAATATTCGTGGTTTTATTCGAAGATTCGGCGGCGATGCTGGGTTTGGTGGTCGCGTTTGTCGGTGTTGCGCTGAGTCAGGCTACTGGTATTTTAATCTTCGATTCCATTGCATCCATTGTAATTGGCTTAATTCTGGTTGGTACTTCAATCTGGCTGGCTTATGAAACTAAAGGATTACTAATCGGAGAGAGTGCAAATCATAGCGTTGTTCAGGAAATTAAAGGTATTCTCAATCAGCAGGCGAGTATCGAACATGTCAATGAAGTCCTTACCATGCACATGGGGCCGGATTTTATTCTCGCCAATATCAGTGTCGACTTTGTCGATAGCGAAACTGCGGATAGTATTGAATCTACTATTGCGGTAATTGATCTGGCTATTAAACAGAAACACCCGGAAATCAAACGTGTTTTTGTTGAAGCTGAGAAGCGCAAGAGCCAGCTTGACAGACCAGCCTGAGCCCCTCGATCACTTCTCAATCCGCTCAACCAGATCCTCCAGTTTCTGAGCGATCACATCCCAGATGGCCATAGGACCGGCGCTCTGGATAGTTTCCTCGCGCCAGTGTTCGAGCGGCATTTTTTTAAGTTTTTCGGTTTCTTCGACGAGTTCGCCGTGCTCATCTCTGACTTTAGCCAGCTCGATTTTTAAATCGTGATCATCTGCAAAATTAATACTGGCCTGGTTAGCGCGCTCAATCAGTTCGTTGACATGTTTCTGTCTTGATTCGTATTCTCTGATGTGCTGTTCGACTAAGTGTTCTTTGGTAGTCATGGTTCAGATTCCGAATTGAAGTAGACTTCATACTAACCCGGTACGGGCAGATTGCCCTGATACAAATCAATCATCTCACGCATTTAGTGCAACTCGCTGTTTATCCTCGATCAAGGTTATCGAATCAAACGCGCAAACACTCTGGCAAAGCTCACAACCGATACATTTTTCGGCATCGACGACCATTCTGTCGTTAACAATATGCAAGGCATCGTAAAAGCACACTTTGGCACAGATTGTACATCTTGGTGTTTTGCACTTGTCGTGATCGATCAGAGAATAAACCGGTGCTGCCTCAAAAAACTCGGCCGGTGATTTAGCCTTGCGAGAGGCTATACCGTAGATCGATTCCAGGTCTGGATAGTCGTTTTCATCGAGAAACTTTTCCATCCCGGCGATGATCTTCGGTAGCCATTCGATTCCTTTAAGCATTAACACTGAACATACCTGCATGAGTCTGGCGCCGGTCATGAAGAATTCGATTGCATCACGTCCGTCGTAAACGCCATTGGATGCTGACATCGGGATACCATGTTTGCTATAGATGTCGTGGATCCATCGCAGGGTCATGTATTTTACCCAGGGGCCGCCGATGCCGGCCAGGCCATCGATGTAGGGTTTTGCATTGTCGATGTCGACGGCGAATCCGACAAATCTACTGTTGACTGCTACCGAGGCGGCTCCGGCATCGTAGCTGGCTTTAGCGATTTCGGTCAGGTTATGCGTTTCCGGGGTCAGTTTAACCATGACCGGGATGTTAACTGCCTCGAGTATGCGTTCGGTAAGTTCGGCGGCAACCCTGGGATCCTGGGCAATCCAGATGCCTTCGGTGGGGCCTTCAAAATCGGTGGGGTGAGGGCACTGGTAGTTAAGCTCGATCAGGGGGATACCGCAATCTTCCAGCATTTTCGCCAGCATGACCCACCCATCGATGGTTCCCGAAGCAATATTGCCAATGATATGTGAACCGTTTTCACTCGCGTATTGCTGGCTTTCCGCGAGGATAGGTATCCACTCCTGGTAAGGCTCACTAACGTAACCGGAGCGGCTGTAAAAGAAGAAGTTGCGGTTTACCTTGCCCTGAATGGGCTGCCCTTTATCATTCAAAATGGCATATTTGGAATGCTTGGTCAGGGTCTGCATGCCGGGGATATCGCCAATGGTTTTGATGATGATGCCACCAGCCCCATGGTCGATACATTTCTTCATGTTGTCGACACTATTACCCGGCTCCGCCGAGGCTACGACGATTGGGTTTTTGAAATTAAGGCCGCAAAACTCAGTATTCAAATTAGCCATAACAGTGCTCTCGTCAAAATTAATTTAACCCCGGAGTAGCAGCCATTCCCTGTCCATAAATCCAGGATTTGACGGAATTATAGAGCGATGCCTATTAATTCGTCCAATTAAAAGAAATGAAGGATTATTTTAAAAAAATTATCAATAAAGGGGCAGTAAGAGATAAATACTAGTTACAATGTCGGCAGAATTAGTTATATCAAGTTATTTATCTTCGAAAAGGCAGGAGTAAGCATTAATCTATAATTGATAAATAAAATAAAATAATCGATTGTTTTATTTAAATTGACTAATGACCCTGTTAATTATTAGGATTTATATACCATTAAATAAACCGTTGCCGAACCAGTGCAGCGGGCAATCAGGAGACGATCAGATGGCTGGAAGAATCGAAGCACACCTGGCTGAATTAGGCATTGAACTTTCCGATGCCCCGGCGCCCGTGTCTAATTACATGCCCTACGTAGTTACCGGTAACCTGGTATTTATCTCAGGCCAGGTAACTATCTGGAATGGCGAATTTAACTATATCGGTACAGTAGGTACTGATCTTTCGGTCGAGCAGGGCTACGAGGCGGCGCGAATGTGCGGTCTCAATCTGATCGCTCAGCTGCGTGCGGCCTGCGGTGGTGATCTCGACCGGGTCAAAAAGGTAGTCAAACTCGGCGCCTTTGTTAACTGTGTTGCCGATTTCACCGATCTACCGCAAGTGGTTAACGGCGCCTCTGATCTGATGATCGAAATTTTCGGCGATGCCGGTCGCTGTACCCGTACTAATGTAGGTGTGGCTTCATTACCACTGGGTTTTGCGGTGGAAATTGACGGCGTGTTTGAGATCGCCTAACAACTAAAGAGGAAACAGATATGCTTGCCTTATGCGCCTATTATGAAGGGACCGTTCCGAAAAATCAGCAAGCGTTTGATCAGTACATCGAAGACGTCCATCTTCCCCTGGTCGCCAAATATCCCCGGCTACGCGCACTGCGTTACCTCAAAGGTGTGCCACGAGATGGTGTTGCACCGAAATACTATCTGTCGTTCGAGCTGTTCTTCGACAGCCTGGAGGACTTCCAGTTCGCTGTAAAATCGGAGGAGCGAAATCGTGCAGTTGAGGACGCTAAAAAATTCGCGGCTCAGTTCGACGGCGAAATCCACCACGTTATGTACGATGTAAAAGATATTCCTGTTGCGGGCAACTCGGTCTGAGAACGAACCGGTTGTCGCTGCCAGAATCGACTGCAGGAGGTAACAATATGCGTAAGTATCTTCAAATAAATCTTAATGATCGTACTGTCAATGAGCAGCAGCTTGAAGGTGAAGCGATTGTCCGTTGTGGGCGTTATCATATCGCCAGTACCCTGCTTGAGTGCGGCGCGGCAACTTGCGAACCTCTGTCCCCGGATAATCCGCTGATTTTTTCTGCCGGACCTTTTGCCGGCACCAATTTTTCCAATGCCAATCGTACCAGTGTCGGCTGCAAAAGCCCGCTGACTGGTGGTATTAAGGAATCCAACGCGGGTGGTAATTTCAGTCTCGCGTTGGGACAACTGCAGCTGGCTGGCCTGACGTTCTACGCCACTTCGGCTGACTGGGTCGTTATCCATATTGCTAGAGATGGTACGATTAGCTTTGATACCGCTACGCCTTATATGGGCAAGGGCAATGTCGAAGCAGCTGCCATGTTGTATGAAAAATATGGCAGAAAAGTTA
>JAAEOZ010000091.1 GCA_024222685.1 Gammaproteobacteria bacterium
AGAGGTTTTATCAATGAGTGTTGGTAGCCTGTTAAAAGCTAAGAAAGTAATCAACTCGTTTAGCCGTAAAGAACTTGAATGCCTTCTCAACAATGCATTGTCGTTGCGAGGAGCCCGACTGGTTCGAGAGCGATATACCCAGGCACTGGACAGTAAAAATTTGGGAGGTCTAATAAGGGCGGGTAAATAGGTCATTTGTTTAGATGTAGACTCAGTTTGAGCTACTACACATAACTCTAATGTCCGAACGTTTGTCTAGAAAGGTTTAACCGTGGCAAGAATAACCACCGCGATTAAAATAAAAACCGGTAGTTCGTTAAACCAGCGAAACCAGACATGACTGCGCCGGTCAGGCTCAGTGTTAAGTTGCCGAATAATTCTGCCGCAATAAAAATGATAAATGACTAGTAGTAAAACCAGCCCCAGCTTGATTTTAAGCCAGAGCATGTGAGCGTAGGCTGCCCAGGCATAGTCTATTAACAGCCAAATGCCGAATATCAGTGTTAAGATCATCCATGGAGTAATAAAACGGTAGAGTTTTTGCTCCATAATCTCGAGCTGTTTTTGCACCGCCGGATCATCGCTCATGGCATGATTGACAAATAGCCTGGGCAGATAAAAAATACCTGCAAACCAGGCTACCATGAATATGATGTGTAACGCTTTTATCCAGATCATTAACTGTCCTGGTGGAAATTTAAAACGGTTAGACCGGCTATATCTGACAACGATTTCAATTGGTGGTCAGATTTGGATATTAGCCGATGGTTTGGCTAATTGAACTATGTATAATGCGGCCTTCATTTTAACCATAATGGCAATCCGATTAAATGATTAAAATAGGCATAGTCGGCGGTACTGGATATACCGGTGTTGAGCTTATGCGATTACTCGCTCTGCATCCCCAGGTGAGCATTCAGGTAATTACATCTCGCTCCAATGCGGGAACCGCGGTTGCTGATTTATTCCCGAATTTGCGTGGACATGTTGACCTCAATTATAGTGAACCGGAACTCGAAGCCTACCGAGACTGCGATCTGGTGTTTTTTGCTACACCGAATACAACGGCGATGAAGCAGGCCAGGGCACTTACTTCGGCAGGTATCAGGATGATCGATCTGGCGGCTGATTTTCGTATCAAGGATATAGCTACCTGGGAGCGTTGGTATGGGGCATCGCATGCCTGCCCTGATATTGTTGAGCGAGCTGTCTATGGTCTGCCCGAATTAAACAGGGATGCCATTCGTGCGGCTGAAGTGGTTGCCAATCCCGGTTGTTATCC
This sequence comes from Gammaproteobacteria bacterium, assembly GCA_024222685.1. GTDB lineage: Bacteria > Pseudomonadota > Gammaproteobacteria. Next base: position 1,283 of record JAAEOZ010000091.1, read on the forward strand.
GACATCTGTCATTCTTGGCCTGTTACCATTGTTGAGAGCGGGTCGAATCGACCCGGCTAGTGTGATAGCGGATTGTAAATCAGGTACCAGTGGGGCTGGACGTCAGGCAAATGTGTCGACAGGCTTCTGTGAAATAACTGAATCCTTCAAAGCGTATGCAGTCTCTGGTCATCGGCATCTCCCTGAAATTCGACAGGTGCTTCAATCCGTTGATGCAGACGCCGATGTTGTGTTTGTACCGCATCTGTTACCCATTATCCGCGGTATTCACGCTACGGTGTATGCAACAGCGCGCGGTTCTGCAGATGATATACAGGCACTATATGAAGACTATTATCAACAGGAGCCTTTTGTTGATGTGTTACCTCAGGGATGCCACCCTGAAACTCGAACTGTTAAAGGCGCCAATATATGCAGGATTGCTATTCATTATCTGCCTGAAAGTAATAAATACGTTGTGCTTTCAGTCATTGATAATCTTGTTAAAGGTGCAGCCGGTCAGGCTGTGCAGAATATGAATCTTATGTTTGGGTTCAGCGAGACTAGCGCTCTTGAATCTGCAGGTGTAATGCCTTGAGGCTCGGTCATCGAGGTTTTCAGGTCAGGCATTATCAGCCATGGAAGCTGTGGTTGGGTATTGTTTCGATTATCGCAATGTTTTTTGCTTTCTTTACTATTGGGCGTGGTTACCAGGCCTACGAACTGGATCGTTTACTGCTTGAGCGTGAAACTTTGATTAGCCAGATTAGTGAACTTAAAACCCGTAATATAAACCTGGTGGAAAAAAATGCACATCTCGGCGGGATAAGTAAAGTTGAACATGATGCCTACCAGCTAGCCAATCGGACGCTTATTAAACATCAGGAAGAAATTCTTGTTCTTAAGGAAGAGCTGGCATTCTATCAGGGCATAGTGGCACCTTCGAGTTCGGCGCTTGCGGTAAATTTACAGTCCTTCGAAGTCAATCAGAAAAGTGCTCAGAATTTGCATAGTTATAAACTGGTCTTAACCAAGAGCGGTAAAAGTAACCGCAAAGTTAAGGGCAGGTTTAAGATATTGCTTCGAGGAGAGACAGCCGGCACCACAGGTGAGTACAAACTGGAAGATGTTAAGGTCGACAAAAAAAGCAAGTCCGATAACTTCGATTTTCGATATTTTCAGATATTCGAGGGTGATTTTGTTATGCCAGCCGGATTTGAGCCCTATGAGGCAGAAATTCACATTAATCCGTCAACTAAAAAGGTAAAATCCTTGACAGAGACGATTTCATGGACAACCGTAATGTCCGAGGATGTATAATTTATGTTTGGTAAAAAGAAAGCATTTAGTTCTGCCCGTATTGATACTCTGGTCGGGCAGGGAACAGAAATAAACGGTGATCTGATATTTTCGGGTGGCCTACACGTTGACGGTAAGATTATCGGCAATGTTGTTGCCGAGGAAGGGAGTACTGCAATCTTAATTTTAAGTGAATTTGGACGTATCGAAGGCGAAGTCAGAGTTCCAAATATGGTTTTGAATGGTGAAATCATAGGTGATGTATATGGTTCTATACGTGTTGAACTGGCGCCGAAATCCCGGGTTAAAGGTAGTGTTTACTATAATTTGATCGAAATGGCGATTGGCGCTGAAGTGAATGGTGGCCTGGTTCATCAGCCGGATGGCCTGCAGCCTCAAAAGGTGCTGGAGGATAAATCCAGCCGATCCGAAACAAAGTCTGAGGCTGAAGCTGAAGTTGCGGTTGAAAATTAGCCCGATAGATTTCAGGGACTTGAATTCCGGTTAAATGTTATTATTGTCTGTTCCATTAGGCTTGTATTTAAGCTGGTCGACAGAAGCAGGTAGATTATGGTTAGTATTACGATAGATGCCAATTTTGGAATGAAAGCAGATCCGGTAGCCAGTACTGCACTGGACTTTTCCGAAGCGGCGGCAAGAAAATTGAAATCGTTAATGGTCGAGGAAAATAATCCGGACCTCAGGTTGCGCGTGTCGGTGTATGGTGGCGGCTGTTCGGGTTTCCAGTATACGTTTTCACTTGATGAAGAGATTAAAGAAGGTGACCGAATAGTCGAAACCGACGGTGTTACTCTGCTGGTTGATAATATGAGTTACCAGTACCTGGCTGGTTCGGAAGTGGATTTTACCGAAGATCTGGAAGGCGCTATGTTTGTTGTCCGAAATCCTAATGCCACGTCTACCTGTGGTTGCGGCTCCTCGTTCTCGGTTTAAAAATTGTAGTATCCGTTAAGGAAGATACCGTCATACTTTATGTCGGTGTCCAGGTTGTTGGCATCGTCCAGCTCCAGCGAAAAGGTTTTGATGCCGCCTTCAAAGCCGAGACCGTCACTGGATTCATAACCAAGTTTAAATGTTGAATCTTCTGCAGTGCTATCGCTCAGGCTGAGGTTTCTGATATTGGCTCCAATGTAAAAACCACTATAGGGAAAGTCATATCGTGCAGATAAATATAACATTGGAATGGTTTCGTCGACATCAACTCGAGTTATATTGTCCCCGCTGAGTTCAACTTCCCCATCGAAGCGCTTTAAATCAACTCCCATGTCGAGATCGATCCAGTTATCGAGGAGTTGGTAGTACAGGACTAAATCATCATGGGACAGGTTAAAACTGGAGCGTACCCTGTTTCCCGAATTAAAAGTTTCCCCATTGAATGTCAGGTCGTTATTCAGTGTAGATACGCCGCTGCTGTCGAGTGCAAAACCCTGGTAGCGTATATTTGGCAGAATCTGAATCGGGTGTTCGACTGTTAGCACCAGTGAAGTCTGAGATTCGTCATTGATTCCGAGATCGTCGTCGAGGTCTATCGAAGTGCCGCCATTTCTACTGTTAAATGAACCGGAAAGAGATGGCGACCAGTGACCGGCGCCTATATTGATGCCGACAAAGTCGGCATTAACTGGCCCGCAAACAGAGGCTCCAGTTAACATCGCAAAGAAAATAGCCCATGTGGGTTTCATTGTCAGGTCTGCAAACAGGGTATTTAGACTTGAGTATAGTACAAGGGCCGTAAGGTGGAGCGCTGGAATCTATGCGAATATTTAAAAACGTGAATTAGTACAGGTTTTCTGAAATATTCCTCCAAGAATAGCAGGGGCTTTGGCTTTTGTAACAGCAGGTAGATTTCCCGGCTGCTGATTGATGGTCTGTCGCGCTAGCCAGGCAAATGCGATTGCTTCGACATAATCCGGGTTTATACCCAGCGAGGCTGTGCTTTGCACGGTGGTGTTCGGTAGCAATGTCTGAAGGCGTTTTAGTAGCTTCTCGTTATGTACGCCGCCACCGCAGATATAGCACTCGTCGGCAAGAGCCTCCAGGCAATTTATACCCATAACGATAGTTTGCGCAGTTAGCTCCAGTAATGTTGCCTGGATGTCTACAGGCCTGCGTTCTTCTGAGAGAAATTTGTCAAGCCATTGCGGGTTGAAATATTCCGTACCGGTAGATTTTGGTGGTTTCTGCAGAAAATAGGGTTCACCCGATATAATGCCCTTTAGCAATTTGGTATCAACTTCTCCTGCCGCTGCCCATGCACCTTTATCATCGAAGCTTTTGTTTAGATGCCTGCTAATCCAGTAATTCATTAAAGTGTTTCCCGGGCCGGTATCGAATCCGGTGATTTGTTCTTCAGTATCTGTGGGTAAATGAGTGATATTAGCAATTCCTCCAATATTAATAATAATGCGGGACTTGTCGGATGATTGAAATACACGCTGATGAAATGCCGGGGCTAAAGGTGCGCCCTGACCTCCGAGAGCCATATCGCGTCGACGAAAATCTGCTACTGTGGTAATGCCAGTTCCCGCACATAGTATATTTGGGTCGCCTATTTGCAGGGTAAATCTGGGTATTTGCTCCGGGTTGTGGTGAATAGTCTGTCCATGACTACCAATAGCTATAATTGAATCCGATGATATCGAAGCAACAGCTAATGCCTGATGAACAACTTCCACGTAAAATTCGGCTATCTCTACATCAAGCTGGCAAAGCGCATCGATGGTGATATTTGGTGCTCGGATTAACTCCTGAATTCGATGTGTCATTGAATCCGCATAGGGCTCTGTAAGGCAATGGAGGACAACCGGCCATGAGTTACTGAAATCGACGATAGCCAGGTCGACACCATCGAGACTGGTGCCAGACATTAAACCAAGATACAGATCTGAGCCTGAGCTCATGGTATTTAATATTGACTTTCGGCGACAGTGGTTTCCATTAATTCGAGCATCGACAGATACACTCTGGTTTTTTCCCTGAAATGGCTCAGGTAAGTCGAATGTACTGGTTTAGCTTCTGGTAAACGTACTGTTAGAGGATTTCGGTGCACACCATTTACGCGAAATTCATAGTGCAAATGTGGACCCGTTGCCAGGCCTGAGCTACCGACATAACCAATAATCTGCCCCTGTTTGACTTTTCTTCCACTACGGGCTCCCTTCGCATATCGGTGCAAATGACCATAAACAGTAGTATATCGTGATCCGTGTTGAATGATTATGGTTCGCCCATAACCGCCTTTGGTGCCCGAATGTACAATTTTGCCATCGCCGGAAGCGCGAACAGGTGTGCCTCTGGATGCTGCGTAGTCTACGCCTTTGTGTGAACGCCATTTTGACAGAACCGGATGCCAGCGCTTGTTGCTGAATTTTGAACTAATGCGAGAAAATTCTACCGGACTACGAAGGAATGCCTTACGCATACTTCTGCCTGATTCATCAAAATAATCGCCGTTACCCTTCGGATCTGTGTAATATACTGCCCTGTAATGCTTCCTGTTGTTGATGAATTCGGCGGCAAGTATGCGGCCGGTGCGGATTTTTACATCATCTTTATAAAGCTCGTTATAGACGATCCCGAACTTATCACCTTTACGGATATCGAGCGAAAAGTCGATGTCCCAACCGAATATACTCGCGAGATCCATAATTACATTCTCGGGGATATCAGCGCTGGCTGCTGCTTCAAAAAGGGAGCTTTCAATCACTCCCTCGCGATAAACAGGATAGGCATCGAGCTGATAATTTATAATCCTGGAGTGGAATGACTGATCTTCGGCGCGTTGTATTAGTACTGTGCTAGTAATATCAGGTTCATATTTCATCTGCCGGAGTTGGCCCTGATCGTCGAGCAGGAGATGAATTTTCTGTCCTGGCCTGATATAGCGAAGAGCTTTAGTTTGATCGTTTAGCGTAGCGATAGCGTGGGTAGTTGACGCAGATAATTCGTTTTTTGAGAATATCGAAGCAAGCGTATCGCCTGATTTGATAGTAACGGTATGCCAGTTATTTTCTTCGGATGTGGTTTCCTCGGCCTCGGTGGTTGGAAGTGCCTGTGGCATCACGGTCGCTTCAGGCAGTACCAGAGCATAGTGTAATCGTTCCGACTTGAGGGTAGAATCCGCACCTTTGGCCGCAGGTTGCCAGTTGGATGCGCTAAATCCCAGCAATAACACTGCGGTAGATGCTGTTAATAGCTTAATCGGCAAATTCACTCGGAATTTCGGAGGCGTCGCTAACCGTCGCCGAATTAGTTTTCGGGATTTGTGATCTGATTTTAGATCAAGACCTTGAAAATTCATGAAGTTGTGTGTGTAAGTTATTGGTTATTTTATGAATATAGCCCCTAAATGAGAGGTATACCATGATTTCTGTAGAAGATGCAATACAGCAAATCAAAAGAGGCGCCGATGAAATTCTAGTCGAATCGGAGTTACGCGACAAATTAAAGCGTGGAACGCCCCTAAAAATCAAGGCTGGCTTCGATCCGACTGCACCCGATTTACACCTCGGACACACGGTTCTGGTCAATAAAATGCGCCAGTTTCAGCAAATGGGCCATCATATTATGTTCCTGATTGGTGACTTTACAGGATTAATTGGTGATCCGACGGGTAAATCGACTACTCGACCACCGCTGACGCTGGAAGAAATTCAAGAAAATGCCAGATCTTATAAAGAGCAGGTTTTCAAGATACTCGATCCTGAGCTGACCGAGATTTGTTTTAATTCTACCTGGTTTGGCAAGAAAGATGCTGCCGATATGATAAAGCTGGCATCCAGGCATACCGTGGCACGTATGCTTGAACGAGATGATTTTTCAAAACGTTTTAAAGGTAATCAACCAATTTCGATTCATGAGTTCCTGTATCCACTAGTACAGGGGTGGGATTCGGTGGAAATGCAGGCCGATGTCGAACTAGGTGGCACAGACCAGAAATTTAACCTGCTGGTGGGCCGAGAACTGATGAAAGCGGAAGGCATGGAACCGCAGATCATCCTGACCATGCCGATTTTAGAGGGCCTTGATGGTGTGCAGAAGATGTCGAAGTCACTAAACAACTATATTGGTATAGAAGATGCGCCCAACGAGATGTTTGGGAAGCTCATGTCTGTGAGTGACGAATTGATGTGGCGATATTTCGAGTTATTGAGTTTTCGGCCAATGCACAAGATAAACGAATTTAAGACTGAAATCGATCAGGGCCGAAATCCACGTGATGTGAAATTCCTTCTGGCTAAAGAAATAATAACCCGTTTCCATAGTGCCGCTGCGGCTAGCAAGGCGCAGGATGACTTTATTGCGCGTTTCGCCAAAGGCGCGATGCCTGATGAAATGCCCGAAGTCACACTAAAACTGGAAGATGAATCAATCGGTTTGGCCACCATGTTGAAACAGGCCAGCCTCACCAGTAGCACTTCTGAGAGTTTTCGAATGGTCAAACAGGGCGCTGTGAAACTCGATGGTGAAAAAGTAAGTGATAAAGGGCTCAATCTGAAAAAAGGCCGGGTGATTGTTGCTCAGGTAGGTAAGCGTAAATTTGCACGGATCACATTGTTGTAAAATAGTTGCTTACAGGGCTTGACGCAGGAGTCGAGCCGCCTATAATGCGCGCCTCGTCCAGTGCAACCGACAGGTGTGTCACAGCAACGGAACGAGCATTGAGACGAGCGACATAAGCCCCCACTGTAAAGGTGGAAAACGACGACTCAGAATTTATTTAAATAAATGCTGAATAAGTCGTTGACGCCGTCAAAAAAGGGCTTATAATGCGCGCCTCGCTTACTGAAATCACTTTGATTTTCAAGGATTTCAGCCAGCCAGGCGGGTCGAAAGACCAGCAAACATGCGGAGTTCCCGTATGAAAAGATCTTTAAAAACTGATTAGGTAATTTGTGTGGGCACTCATGTCAATGATGATCTCGTATCATTACGATTTGAGTGACCAAAAACTTTAACTTACGTTAAATAAGTCGAGGTTACTCTCTTCAAAAAAGTTACACGGAGCTATCCGTAAATAGTTTTAAACTGAAGAGTTTGATCCTGGCTCAGATTGAACGCTGGCGGTATGC
>JAAEOZ010000092.1 GCA_024222685.1 Gammaproteobacteria bacterium
ATGGTATAGGTATGCCACAGGGTGGCCTCATTCCATTCTTCCTGATTGGTACGCAGGCAATACACACCCGGCAAGGTATCGTCGATGGTCTGGTTGCGCTGCCAGTGAATGGCACCGGCCTTCCCGGTGTTCGGATCCTCGTATGGTGCAAAAAATCGAACCTGCACTTTCAAGCCGCTTCCCGATAGTAGAAATTCAGCAAACCTCCAAGGCGTTCGCGACATTGAATTTGATCATTGATTGAACGCACTATATCAGATGACTTTAGCAATCGATTTTCGACACCCTGGTGATTTCTTTCGGTGTGATAATGTGTGACATATTCTCTAAGTACCCGGCGAAGGGACGCTTCCCCGAAAAGAATCATGCGATCCAAACATTCATCTTTAATAGAACGCACAAATCTTTCTGCGAAAGCATTACAATTAGGAGCCCGTGCCGGACACCGAACAGGTGTCACGCCCTCTCTTTTCAGATTCGCTCTTAATTCCTTCGTGTACTTTTTATCGCGATCCATGATGAGAAACTCACTGTCTAACAGAAAACCATCTTC
>JAAEOZ010000093.1 GCA_024222685.1 Gammaproteobacteria bacterium
GCCGAGAGAAAGGTGTACCCACTTTCGATTTCCACCCTGTAGCCAGTGCCAGCCATAGTAGTAGATATACAACGCCGCACTCTCCAGGAAAAACAGCAATGCGTAATAGAACATGGTTTTCTTGAATATCGTGGTGAGATATAAAAACAGATGCGGGTAGAAAATAAGCAGGAAGAAAACCAGCAAACCACCGAGGATGGCGGTCAACGAATAAGCAGTAATGCTTATCTTGATAAACTCGTAGGCCATACCATCGTATCGTTGATCCCGCGTGCGCATACCGATGGCCTCGATAATGAACACAAATATCGGTACGGCGAGCACAAAGGCGGCGAACCATAGATGTAACTGGGCAACCAGCCAGACCGCAACACGGCTGTTAACCCCCTTGATTTGCGGATAGTCGGATGCAGTTAATTTAGGTGCCGGTGGATACTCGGAGGTCTGCGCTGTTTGGTCGACTTCCCCGGTTGTTGCTGCAAATGCTGTAGCGGAGTCCATCTCCGGCATGAGGCTTGGCACCAACCACAGGGTAATGGCAACTAGCAGTAATACTCCGCCTGATATCGGTAGGTAACGAGACTTCATTGCGACTATTGCTCAAAAAGCAGAGATAATCCCTGCGCTTTCATGATCACGACATCCAGCCCGATAAATAAAAAACCGAATGCAATCAGGGCGACTATAAACGGCAAAATAAAGTTGTTCACGCGGTTCTCCATTGTCAGATCAACCATGCAAAAAAGAAGATAATGGCGACTAAAACAGTAATGAATAACGCCGGTCCAACCCAGGGATATTTTTCGTTATCAGATTCGGCATCACTCCTGGTTATTTACTTTTTGTTCATTACTCATATTACCTAGAAATAGAGAATCAGAACGATTACCACGGCATTCACCAGCATTCCGCTGAAAATAACGATATCGGATATCTTTTTTCTCGTCACCATATAGCTATTGACCTCCGTTAACCCTGCTTACCC
>JAAEOZ010000094.1 GCA_024222685.1 Gammaproteobacteria bacterium
CCTTGATCAGGCTAATGATTTTGATCAAATCAGTATCGCTACCGCAAGCAATGCTACGATCGATAATGGCAGCAACGATCTACGGCTCAATCAGCTTGTTGTTGATAACGAGTTGAGACTAGATGCCGATAGTCTCATCGATAGTAATGCAAACAATAACAATATCCAGGCAGACAGGCTGACCATTCGCAGCACCAACGGCATTGGTGGCAGCAATGCGCTCGAAACCCAGGTTGCGCTAATGGATGTGATTAACACGGGCGCAGGTGATATAGCATTTATCCAACAGGGGGATGTTGAGTTTGTGGCACTACAAAATTCAAACAGTAGCGGTACGATTAAAATTGACTCAGACAGCGACTACTACTTTAACCCCGGCAGTGTCGATGCTAATCGGCTGCAGGGTACACTAACCATGACCACGTCAGGCGATTTTTTTGGTGTTGGCAATGCTAACTTGAATAATGCCGATATCCGCGCATTTTCAGCGACCTTCTTTAGCCCTGGCGGTACATTTGGTACACCAGTTAGACCGATCATTCTGGATGTCCCCACTCAGGGTAATGTGTTAATCCAGACAACTACAACCAGTGCCGGCTATTTCCCTGAAACGCCGGATGATCTCATTAGCGATGGCATAGATATCGGTATTCTTGGCAATATATCGGCTATCGCCGGCGATCAACTGGTCGAGATCGAATCGCTCAGTGAAGTCGATCCAGCTATTTTCACTGCATTACGCAATTTCAGCCTCGAAGATATTTCTATACGCATGCCGCGTGACCAGCTTTATGATGATGAGTTAGACGAGAATGTATATACGCAATAGTCCCGACTTATTCTATTTGTTATTGAGTCGGCAAATGCTTTCTTTTTCAAAATTGTGTGTAGCAGGCCTGATTTTCAGTTCATCGTTTACTGTGAATGCCGGCTTTTTCGAGATGCCGGAGATAACCGAGCTGCCACAGCTTGAGCGTAAGTCGCTACTCAAGGATCTGGATATACCCGGCGTACGTGATCGTGATCCTGACCCAGAATCCGGCCCCCGATTAAACATCACTAAATTTAAACTCGAAGGCATCGTGGAGTACCCGGAACTTGGTATTACCCGGGCCGATATCGAAGGATTAATTGAGGGAATTCGATTTGATTTGATGGATGAATTCAAGGTTCTGGAGTCTGGTTTTACCGAGTCAGAAATTGAAGAGGTCACAAAATTACTCACCGAAATTGAAGAGGAAACGCAGGATCAGCATGTTACCGAGCTAGAGGTTCAAAAACTGGTCTGGCTGGTGCGTGAACAGCGTTCAAATCGAGGTGTTACTCTCGGTCAGATTGAAACAGTGGCGGACAGGATCACCGAGTTTTATCGGCAGCGTGGTTTTATTCTGGCAAAAGCCTATATCCCACAACAACAGGTCCGTGATGGTGTAGTTACATTAACATTATTACTGGGTGTACTGGGTCAGGTTGAAGTGCTGGGAAATCAACTTTATGACGACGATGAACTATCTTCGATTTTCGATGCCTGGCATACGCAACCGATTACCAGTGATGTCATTGAGGAAAATCTTTACCTTATAAATGATTATCCTGGCGTCATCAGTACCGGTTTTTTTGAACCTGGAAGTCAGGTAGGCGATACAAAGCTCAATATTAATGTAGGGAATGAACAACAATTTGAATACAACATACGTCTGGACAATCACGGTTCCGAACAAACCGGAGAGTATCGGATTTATGGCGAAGCTAAAATAAATAACCTGGCGGGACATGCAGATCAACTACATTTTGCCGCGTTGTTTACATTTGATCCAGACAACTCAGACTATGTTCAGCTGCGCTATTCGTCGAGAGTGTTGAGCCCTCGGTTTGAGCTATCAGGCGGCTTTTCGAATAATGACTTTGTCCTGGGGGCCGGAAACTCAGAGTCGATTGATCAGCTTGACTTATCTGGTTCGACCGAACAGGCGGACGTCACTGCGACCTACCGATTCAGGCGTAGCCGAGTTGAGAGCTACTATGGCATTGTCAAACAGGAGAAAATCAAATCTAAATTAAGAATTGGAACCTTCGAAGATGAGGGGGATGTCGGGCTCGACGACATTGTCGATAATACTACTTTGACGTTTTCTTACGATCTGTTAGACGAAGAAAGCACGATCCTGCATCAGGGTGAGATTAGCCTTCTATTCGGTAGCTTTGACAAAGGTACCGATGTCGAGCAGGACGAAGACTATACGATTCTAAGTGCCGACTACAGTCTGTTAACATTCTGGCAATTGCCGTTTTTTGATACGCGTACACGACTGGTGTATCGCGCTTCCCTGCAATATACTGAATCTGCACTATCGTCGATAAATCAGTTTTCTCTGGCTGGACCAACCCGTGTCAGAGCTTACGAAAACAATCAGTTTTCCGCAGACAGGGCAATTTATACCGGCGTTGACTGGGTATTTAATGCACCTGATTTTTTCGACTGGGAGATTGCGGACAGTAATTTCAGGAATATAGCTCGTCCGTTTTTATTTCTTGATGTTGCCTGGGGTGAAACTCTTTCATTTGGTAATAGTACAGGTCAGATTGTTGGTGCCGGGATTGGCTTACAATTGTCTTATTCAAATGTATTGCAGGGTAATCTGCAGCTGGCATTTCCGTTAGATGAAGATTTTAGTTCCGAGGATGTCGAAGTTCTGGATGACGATTTTAAGGTAGTTATGGATCTGCAGTATAGTTTTAAATGAAATACTTAACTGCTATGACAAGCTTTGACGGCTTGGCGTTGTCTAATAAAACAGAATCCATTATGATTCATATACATCAACAAAAAAGGAAGATTCAATGGCTATTTATTTAGAATATGAGGGTATCAAAGGCAATGTAACAGCTGATGGATACAAAGATCACATTGCTGTCCTATCTGTTCAATTTGGGGTTGGTCGAGGCATATCGATGGAGCCGGGTAACCTGTCTAATCGCGAATCAACACGACCCAGTTTAAGTGAAATCACCTTAACGAAAACTGCTGATAATTCCGTCACCGCGATTTTTAAAGAAGCGGTTACAGGAAGTGCGGGAAAAAAGGTGATCATTAAATTTGTCAGAACCGGTGCTGATAAAGTACAGGAGTACATGGACTATACTCTCGAAAATTGTCTGGTTAGCGGATATTCAATTTCCGCTGATGCGGAGGGTGAACCTATGGAACAAATTACGCTGAGTTATGCAAAGTTGATGATTAACTACAGTGATTTTGATAAAACGAATAAATCGGGTAATCCACAACGCGTCGGATACGATCTCGAAACCGCCAAGCCGTTATAAGCCTGGCTGGTTAAATCAATACAATTAGCATACTAATTGTGTTGATTAACTAATACCTGTATCAGTCTGTATGTACCAGCGCCGCTGTGGCTTAGCGGCGCAGGTTCTTAGCAGGGAAATAACGGGCAACAACAACATAGGATGTTCTGCTGAAAGGGTTAACAATTATGGGCCTTACGCAAGATAACCGATTGCTATCAATTTCATCCCCACTTGGGAAAGATGAACTGTTACTGGCATCGTTCGAAGGAACCGAATCACTTTCGGGCCTTTTTGAGTATCAAATTGAAGTACTCTCAAAAAATCACTCGATTTCCCCACAGGATATTATCGCCAAATCAGTAACTGTTACGATTAATAACAAATTGCAGCGAAGTTTTAACGGCTATATCAGTCAGTTTTCCTATGGTGAAGTAAAAGCCGACAATCTTCGTTCCTATCGTTTGACCATGGTTCCCTGGTTATGGTTTTTGAAAAAAACCAGTAATCACAGAATATTTCAAAATAAATCCAGCAAGGAGATCGTCAGTCAGATTTTTCAGGATCGAGGATTTACTGACTATGACTATCGCGCTACAGGCAACGACAGTCAGCGTGAGTATTGTGTCCAGTATCAGGAAAGTGATTTTGAGTTTATTTCACGCTTACTCGAAGAAGATGGTATCACTTACTATTTCGAACAGAGTAAAGATAAACATGTAATGCATATCGTCGATGCACAGAACGCTTATCAACTCTGTGAGGAAACA
>JAAEOZ010000095.1 GCA_024222685.1 Gammaproteobacteria bacterium
AAATCCAGATGTCATGTGCAATAAAGAAATAAAATTCAAGGCATTTCTTGATCACGCTCAGCGGCTAGGCGCATCACGCATAGCCACAGGCCACTACGTACGCTCGGATAAGACTGCAGACGAATTTCGTCTACTCCGTGGTCTCGACAGCAACAAAGATCAGTCGTATTTCCTGTATTTACTCAATCAGCAGCAAATTTCACTGGCATTGTTTCCAATAGGAGAGCTGGACAAATCAGAAGTTCGCCGGATCGCCGCTGAACAGCAGTTTAATGTATTTGACAAAAAAGACAGCACTGGCATCTGTTTCATTGGGGAACGTAAATTCAAAGATTTTTTGCAGCGTTTTATTCCGGCACAGCCCGGCGATATAAAATCTGTCGATGGGGAAATTCTAGGTCAACATAGCGGCTTGATGTACTACACAATTGGACAAAGACAGGGGCTTGGAATTGGAGGTACAGAAAGTGGTAGTGATGCACCCTGGTTTGTGATCGAAAAAAACTTATCGACTAACACACTTATCATCGGCCAGGGTCACGACCATACTGAACTCTTTCACAGCCATTGCTGCATTACCGATTTACACTGGATAGGACAAAAACCCGATTCACTGCCCTATTGCTGTACCGCCAGGGTTCGTTATCGACAGCAGGATCAGGACTGTATCGTCTCTGATATACAACAGGCCACGGCTACTGTATGTTTCGATCAACCGCAGAGAGCAATTACCCCGGGGCAGGCACTGGTGTTTTACGATGGTGAAGTCTGTCTTGGTGGTGGAACCATAGAATATGCATTTAACCAAAGGCACTGAAAATTGAAGTCAGTAGAAAATCAGGTCATGGCACTTGCTGGTATGTTCCAGAGTGCAACCATGATTGAGCAACTCGCTCGTAAAGGAGATATAAATCAGGCTGCGTTTGATTGCTGTATAGACAGCTTGTTTACTTTCGAATCGAACTCTGTGCTGGATATCTATGGTGATCTTGCCGGACTTAATCGGGGATTTCAGGCTCTGGTCGACTACCTTAGCGGGCGAAATAGTCAGACCGGTAAATCCGTGGCTTACTATATTATGTCTATGATGAAGCTATCGACGAACCTGATCAGACAGGATGCATTATCTAATCAACTACATAATGATTTACAGAATATACAGCGTAATTCAATAGATTTCGAATTGAGTCGAAATAGTCTTATAAGCAAAATAGACAGTCTCTACCAGCAGACAATAAGCCAGTTACAGCCCAGAATTGTAGTAAGAGGAGAACAGATTATTCTGTCAGATGCCGACAACGCCGCCAGAGTACGAGCTTTAATATTAGCTGGAATTCGATCCGCCGTGCTGTGGCATCAACTTGGTGGAAGCAAATGGAAATTAATTTTCTCAAGAAAAAAATATGTCGATTGTGCAAAAAGGCTACTATCAAGTTTTTAGCATTAAAGCTTATGCTTACTACGAATGTGATTTAACAAACCAGTTGAGGCATCCTCAATCATATCGAACACCATATCAAAACCATCATTACCAAAATAAGGGTCAGGGATTTCTTTCTGATCATATTTTGTAGAATATTCAAGCATAAGTACTACATTGGCTTCATGTGATTCTGGTTCAATCGATTGCATATCGGCAATATTGTCTGCATCCATGCCTATAATATAATCGAAATCATCAAAATCATCGCGAATAAACCGCCGTGCTTTCAAGGCAGATAGATCGACATTGTTTTTCAACGCGGTTGACTGCGATCTTAAATCTGGTGGATTGCCAATGTGGTAGCTGTGGGTGCCTGCTGATTCCACACCGATTACATCACTCAGATTGTGCTCATCGACTAAAGTCTGAAATACACCATGAGCAGTAGGAGACCGACAGATATTGCCCATACAGACAAATATGACATTGACCTGTTTTTTTTCGTTCATAACTGGTTGCTTTGTAAATAATCTTTTAAGTAAATCCATTCCTGTTATATTTGAACCTGATAGCAATACTGCAATTATTTTTCATCAACAATGTGTTTCAACTACAAAGGTTTAACCCAAAAAACTGTTAAAGTACTTTTGTGTATAGAGAATCGAAATCGATAGCTACCGTATTTATCGGTGACTTAATTAATAACACCTTCATCTTCAAACTCATCATCATAACGCTGGTCACGCGGCATGTGTATGGAAATTTCTTCGAGGCTGAAATTGCGTAATGCAGTGAAAATAGCTGGATCGACTTCACTGAGCGATTCGATCTCGACCAGTTGATCGCCGGCGATAGCCGAAATATTGCCAAGAATGCCGATATCTATGCCATCGCTAATGAGATCATCCGGCGTTTCAGGGAAATAGCCGGCACTGGTTGTAGTCGTCTGGATTAACACATTACCCTGAGTGGGGACATCCAGAATGATCGGTCTAACTGGTGTACCAAATGTACCGCCAGGGCTAAAGAAGGTCGCTGAAAAGGCGCGGATGTCGGCATTATTCAAGTTAGCATTGCCGACACCAAAAAAATCGCCTGACGTGGTCATGGTTAATGTACCCTGCAACCGATTAGCATCGACACTGCCGGGGTTAAAGTAGTAGTCGCTGTCTGAGTCAATTTTAATCGTACCGATACTGTTTGAATTTTGTAGAGCCACAAACTCAACATCCCCCTGCTGGATAAATGCTATATCAATATCACCCGCTCCGGTGTTAATCACATCCATTAGCGCAACCCGGGTTTCGAGCGCATTGTTGATGCCTATGCCACTGACCGTACGAATCGTCAGTCGGTCGACCTGTAAATTGGTATCGTTACCATTATTGTCGATGAGACTATCGGCATCTAGTCTCAACTCGTTATCAACAACAAGCTGATTGAGCCGTAGATCGTTGCTGCCATTATCGATCGTAGCATTGCTTGCGGTAGCGATACTGATTTGATCAAAATCATTAGCCTGATCAAGG
>JAAEOZ010000096.1 GCA_024222685.1 Gammaproteobacteria bacterium
CATGGCGCAAGTCTGGCAGGTAGAGCGTTTGCTCGAATTCAATCTCGACTCTTGTCGTGGCTGGCAGACGAGCGCGGTTCCGTCGCCGGATATACGTATGCAGTCGAGCCAGCTGCCACAAACTGATTACTTGCAAACGAGGAGGAGTCCATATACAGACACTGACAATGGTTCCTAATGGGTCTGAGAACGGCCAACAGCGGTCATTGACTGAATTTGTGGAATCACTGTACAGTGCAATCAGAAATTGTTCGGTATTCTTGAATAACGGGTTTTACAGACTCCGCCTAACCCAGTTAACCGAGAGTCTGTAGGATTCACTGTTAGCAGGATAATGAAATGGAAAATATCGGTAATCCTTTGTATGAATCGAGACCAACCAAGAAAAGCATCGGAAACAAGTACTCCATTTTTCTTGATAGAATTGAGCTAAGATGCAGATTTCCATTCTTTACTAAAACATTGGTCATCAAAAAGGATGATCTCATCTCAATTGAAATTTATAAACCTCCAGTCGTTAGAACAAGCTTTCGCGCTTTAAAGCTTGACCTAGCTGATTTGAATGAACATGTAGGAATTAAAAGACAAAATGGATTCTTTAAACAATTGAGATTTACTCCAGAAAATCCCAAAGAATTTGTCTCACAAGCAAGAGAAATCCTTGAATTCAACTGCTAACCAGTCGCTCCACCTGATCCCGAGAACCTTGCGGCCCTCTGTCCTCTATTAATGAATTAATGAGGCGACAACTATCCTGACACAGAGGGACAATTGCCGCTGATTAAACAAATTTGAGGGTCAGCTTTCTCCGAAGAAGACGCTGAAACGCAGGTGCCGAGCTTCTCAGTTCGGCCAAAAGCTGCCGCTTGTTGACTATGTGGAATTTGATCCTTATCAGTAAATCGATTCCGCACTTATGGTCTGATTACTTTCATAGTGAAAGTATTATTAACAGTCCAATCGTTCTTAGATACTACGGCAAAGAGTAAAGACCATGAAAATTATCAAACTATCCGAAATCATATTTGTTCTGTTGGCATTATCGAGTATTACACAGCTTGCATCGGCAGATGATCATTGGTCAGACGATTGGGAAATCACGGTCGATGGTAAATCCGAGAGCCGCGGCGCTATCAATTTCGTAATAAGCTTCAAACCTGACGACGATGCGCCCGTGCGTGAAGCGGTGACTATAGATGTGCTAGTTGCTTATGATACGGATGAAAACGACATTGCATTGTTTATCAGCAATACCTTCCGTGCGGTGCTCGGCGACCAAGATTTCGATATTGAGGTCGATTCGGGCGAGAAAGTTGAGATTGAAGCCAAAGGAGATACGCCGGATTTCGCCCTGGCGGTCACTGCCAGCGAAGTTCGGGGTATTAGAGTGGAACTGGACAACTAACTTGTTAGTGGCGCATGGCTACGCTCGGTCGCCGTCTGCGTAATTTGCATGATGCAATAAACAACACATCCGGTTAGAGCTGTTCTTCGGTTTAGCCAGATTGCTTCATTGTAACCACTGCTATAACTCACCCGATGCATAATTTTTATAGCTTGTGAACAGCACGTGAAAATGTCGTCAAATCCTACAAAGTAGGACTAAATAATCTTTGCAGCGAACTCATTGGGTCGTTTCTCGCCATCCATCTAAGATTCTTATAGGTCTGCCTTCCCGATAGCGGACGCTTACTGGTAACGGCCAAGCTGCTTGAATCGGCCGAGGCTGTGTGAAAAGAGCTTTGTATTTGTTCAGCTCGGCATCTTCTCGATATCGCACCATATTTTTTGTGTGACCGAGTGAAATCATCGTAGAGGCACCGAAATGCTC
>JAAEOZ010000097.1 GCA_024222685.1 Gammaproteobacteria bacterium
CCGGAACCGAACATGCCGACTGTAGAAACGATTTGATCGGGTGACTTTCCCTTGTTGGCTTTAAGGTCATGTTTAAGTGCAGCTTTAAACTTTTCTGCCATGATATCGAAAGCTCTGTCCCAGCTAACCGGTGCAAAATCGCCATTCTTATCATACTCACCGTTACGCATGCGCAGCAGTGGTTGCGTTAGCCGATCTTTGCCGTACATGATTTTTGACAGGAAGTAACCCTTGATGCAATTGAGCCCGCGGTTGACTGGAGCGTCAGGGTCACCCTGGGTAGCGACAATGCGGCCACCCCTGGTTCCTACCAGAACGCTACATCCAGTTCCACAGAAACGACAGGGGGCTTTGTCCCAACGGATGGCATCTTTAGTGGCTGCCAGAGCCTGCTTTGTCCCCGGAATAGTTATTCCGGCGGCAGCGGCTGTAGCGGCAATAGCATTCGATTTAATAAAATTTCTACGGCTCAGTTTCATAACGGAAAACTCCTGTTAAGCTGGATTCGTTTTAAGACATTAATCTTCAAATTGGTGATATATCATCGAAGCTGCCAATACACCGGGCAATTCAATCATCTGTGTTAGAACATCGGCCACTTCGTTGGCCTGTTCCTGTTCGACGGTTACAACAATACGACCATCGTTATTGTTTCCATGTACCTCTACACCTGGCATGTCGTTTAAGCAGGCGCTAACGGGGAGAATCCCATCGGGAAGAGTACGTACTAAAACTCCGCTAATATTCATTGTTGAACCTCATAAGGGACAGTTTTAATCTTGATCGCGCGGCTGGGGCAGGTGGAATAGCAGGCCCCGCAGCCTGTACAGGACTCTAAATTGAGGACAGGTTGGCCAACATTACCTATCCGGGCTGTAAATCTGATAGCGCGAGATTCGCAGTTATCTTCGCAGCTACGGCACTCGACTCTTTGATAGGCAAGGCATGTTGATTCGTCGATAGATGCTTTCAGGTTCCATGTGTCGATATTTCTGTTCAGTGCAGCGGTTTCGCAACTGTCGACACAATTTCCACAAAACGTACATTCACCTTTTTCAAAGCTGAGCTGAGGCATTCTACCTCGTCCAGGGATAATGATTTGTGTCGGGCAGCTATTGAGGCAGTTACCGCAACTGTTGCAGGTAGAACGAAAATCAAACTCTGCTATTGACCAGGGCGGTCGGACAGGGGAATTACGGCCAGAAACATCCCCGCTCAGAAAAGCTACACGATCAATCACTAAACTCATGCCCTTAGATTTCATGGCTTTATTATGGTAAAGCCTGAAATCAGACTATTGATTTAGATCAATAGTAATTATACAAATTTATTCTAAGAAAAGATCATACTGCGATATAAGTAGAACTAGTCAAGTAGACTTGACCAGTAAGCGCCGAACTGAAACGCGATTCGACCGCTACGTGAACCGCGCTGCGTAGCAAAGCGGATAGCCTCGGTACGCACCTCTTCATCCATGGTCAGATTAAGCTGACTTAAGGTTTGATCGACAACTGCAAGATACTGATCCTGAGTAAAAGGATGGAAAGACAACCAGAGGCCGAAGCGATCAGACAGGGAAATTTTTTCTTCAATACTGTCGCTGGGGTGCAGTTGCCCATCTACCACGGTGCTATCAAGATTGTCCTGCATGCTCTCTGGCATCAGATGTCGACGATTGGATGTCGCATAAATAATGACATTATCGGGCTGTGGTTGTAACGAACCTTCCAGGCAGGCCTTGAGTGCCTTGTAGGAATCGTCATTAGCTTCGAAAGACAGGTCATCAAGATAAATAATAAATTTACGCGGATCCTGGCTCAGCGTATGAATGATTTCAAATAGTTGATGAGTTGCTGATTTTGGAATCTCAACAGCGCAAAGGTCGATGTCGTCAAAGCTAGTCAGCTGAGCCTTTATCAGGGATGATTTTCCGGTACCACGAGCGCCCCATAATAATGCATTATTAGCCGGTTTGCCTCTTATAAATTGAGCCGTGTTTCTGGTTAACAGATTTTTCTGCCGATCGACGTGAAGTAGTTCAGATTGATCAACCCGATCGAAACTGGTTATACCTTCAAGTCCGCAATCGTGCCATCGA
>JAAEOZ010000098.1 GCA_024222685.1 Gammaproteobacteria bacterium
CCAGGCCAAAAAAGCCGGCTAATCGGTGTGAGCTACCAACATGCCAAATACCGAGTCAGAAGATAACATTGGAACCGAAAACAAAGGTGTGATACCCAAGTTACTGGGTGTTGTCTCGATCATTCTGGGTTTTCTCGACAGCATGTTATCCTGGCGGGGAGGATTCGAGCTGGATCCCCTTTTCATCGCATTAATCTTTGGCGGAGTACTGCTCTATATAACCGGGTCTCTGGCGAGTAAGCGATGAGGTTTTATTCTTCATCCCGGTTGCTCAGGACCGTGATAATAAGTATGGTTTTTTGCACCAGCATTCTGGCCGCAGAAATCGAAGTAGATACTACGGCCCGTGGCCCGTTTTCGCTAATAGATCAAATGGGAAAACCAGTAACGGACGAGGATTTTCGGGGAAAGTTTATGCTGGTATTCTTTGGATATACCTTTTGCCCGGATGTATGCCCGATGGATTTGCAAATCATCGCTAAGGCCATGGATGAAATGGGCCAGGCCGGAGACCGGGTGCAGCCCATATTCATCAGTATCGATCCTGCGCGGGATACGCCCGAGATTATTGCCGAATATGCCCGCCACTTTCATCCTCGGCTTATTGGTCTTACTGGCTCTTCCCGGCAAACTGCCACGGCGGCCTGGAATTATGGGGCGGCATCGATGAAAATTATCCATGAAGACCATCCTGAAGAGTATACTGTGAATCACTCTGCCCTGACTTATCTGCTCGGACCCGATGGCAGGTTTGTTGCGGCATTTGAGCACAACACTGATTATCAAGCTATGGCCAGGGGTATCTTGCTGCACCTGGCCGAAGCTGCGTAGTAGAGAGTATAAATATGGCTAATCAAGCATCTGAAATTATCGCAGAAACACCGAACCCCGGTTATTATCAAAATATCCTGAATGCACTGGATTCCTCCGATCATTCCAATCGGGCTTTAAGCGATGCAGTTGCGCTGGCGACACTGTCGGGTGCACAGCTTACCGGTACGCATGTCTACGCAGCCAAACTTCATGACCTGCGTTTTCGACAGATGGAAGGTGGCTTACCCGAACAGTTTCGGGAGGAGCAGGAGCTCGAAAGGCAACGTGATGTACACGATGATCTGATTACCCGTGGATTGTCCATCATTACCGACTCTTACCTGGATCAGGCTGAACGTTTGTGTCAGCAACAACAAATATCCTTCCTGCGCAGCTCGTTGGAGGGTAAAAATTACCGGGCGCTGGCAGATGAGGCAAACAACGGCAAATATGATTTACTGGTAATGGGTGCACTTGGTCTCGGAGCGATTGCCGGTAGTCGCATTGGAACCGTTTGTGAACGCGTGGTACGCCGGGTAAATATTGATACGCTGGTAATTAAAAATCCGCAACAGGAAATAACGGCGGGTCCCATAGTAGTGGCGGTTGACGGTTCCACCCGGGCCTACGGTGGCTTGTTGACTGCACTCGCGCTGGCAAAACAATGGGAAGTGCCATTGCAGGTAATTTCTGCCTTTGATCCTTATTATCACTATGTTGCTTTCAACCGTATCGCCGGCGTACTGTCTGAAGAGGCTGGCAAGGTTTTTCGCTTCAAGGATCAGGAAAAACTACACGAAGAGATTATTGATTCCGGCCTCGCCAAGATCTACCAGGGGCATCTATATGTGGCCGAGTCTATCGCCGAAGAACAGGGCGTGAAAGTCGAAACAGTGTTACTCGACGGTAAACCCTACGATGCTATCGAAAAGTATTTGCAAAAGGTA
>JAAEOZ010000099.1 GCA_024222685.1 Gammaproteobacteria bacterium
AAACGGCGCAGGCCTGGCACTGGCTCATTCTACCGTTGCAGAACACCTGCTCGCCACCGGTGCTCTGGTTCGTCCATTTGAGGGCTCAATCACGATGAGCGAGCGATACTTTATTTCAGATCCTCCCCAGCGTCTGCGAACCCCGGCGATGGAGAGCTTTCTCGACTGGGTGGCTGAACAGATTTCTGATTGATCTGATAAATATTGATATAAGTGTTTAAATTGAACGCTATTGAATGGGGATATGTTAAGAACTGGTGCCCAGGAGAGGACTTGAACCTCCACGACCTTTCGATCACTAGCACCTGAAGCTAGCGCGTCTACCAATTCCGCCACCTGGGCATGGCGCGGCAATATACACCACTGGTACACATTGTCAATCTAGTTGTAGAGGCTTCTTAAAGCTTTCTATATACTCGCGTTCTCAACATGGAAACCCAATGCCAAAAAAACCATCCCGCCTGACTCGCGACCCTTTTGAAGAGCGCGAATCGGCCAAATATGACAGGCCAATTGCCAGTCGCGAATACCTGCTTGATCTTATTAACATCCATAAGGTTCCTGTTTCGCAGGGGCATATCACGGAGTCGCTCAAATATGACGATGAAGACCGTATCGAAGCCCTTCGACGACGTTTAAATGCGATGGTTCGGGACGGGCAGATCTTCCGCAACAGGCGCGGAGGCTATCTGAGTTTCGATCATATGGATCTTGAGAAAGGATTCGTACAGGCACACGCTGATGGCTTTGGGTTTTTAACCCCGGAATCGGGAGGCAAAGATATATTTCTGCCTGAACGGCAAATGCGAAAACTCATGAACGGAGATAAGGCAGCGGTTAAAATAGCCAGCTACGATCAGCGTCGCGAGCGATCAGAGGGTGCGCTAATTTCTGTGCTTGAACGTGCGCATCAAACTGTCGTCGGGCGATATTATTGTGAAAGCGGTATCGAATTCATAATACCGGACGATAAACGATTAACGCAGGATATCCTGCTTAACCGGGATGTTGGACACGCGGCTAAACAGGGCGATATTGTCATAGTACGCATCACCGAGTATCCAGGGCAGCATACACAGGCAATTGGTATAGTAGAAGCCGTATTGGGTCAGGATAATGCACCGGGTATGGAAGTCACAATTGCGGTGAATAAACACAGCATTCCGAATCAGTGGAATGCGGTGGTGAAAGATGAAGTCAAAACTTTTACCGGTGAAGTTGCCAGTGCAGATAAGAATAACCGCCAGGATTTACGTAAACTGCCGTTCGTCACTATCGATGGTGCCGATGCACGTGATTTTGACGATGCCGTTTATTGCGAGCAAAACGACAAAGGTTTTCGACTATATGTAGCGATTGCCGATGTCGCTCATTACGTGCAGCCCGGTTCAGCACTGGATGAGGAAGCAGTCAAGCGTGGAACTTCTGTCTATTTTCCAGGCGAAGTTATTCCGATGTTGCCGGAGGTACTTTCGAATGGGCTTTGCTCCCTGAACCCGAAGGTTGACCGTCTATGTCTGGTTTGTTGTATGCAGGTCAGTACACAAGGTGTGATAAAAAGTTTCGAATTCTCCAATGCTGTGATTCACTCGCATGCCCGCCTGATTTATGACGATGTTGCCGCCGCAATTTTTGAGAACAATAGCAAAGCGCTAAAGGCCATAGGATCTGTTAAAGAGGGACTGGAAAATTTAAAACTGGTGTATTTGGCGCTTGCCATAGCCCGCAAAAAACGTCATGCAATTGAGTTTGAAACCCGCGAGGTTGTTTTTAAATATAACGACCGCCGCAAGATTGAGTCCATTGTACCGGTGGAGCGCAATCAGGCTCACATGTTAATCGAAGAATGTATGGTTGCAGCGAATATCTGTGCTGCAAAACTGCTGAAGAAAAAGAAAATACCGACGCTATATCGAATTCACGAGGGCCCTAATTCAGACAAACTACCCAATCTGGCGGAATTTCTGCTGAGCTTCGGTATAAAACTCCCAGGTCTGGAGCCGACGCCGGGCGATTACGCAGATATTATCGAACAGGCCCGCGCTCGACCTGAGTTTGACATGATTCAGACGGTTATTCTGCGTTCGATGTTGCAGGCCAGTTATAGCCCGGATACAAAGGTCGGTCATTTCGGCCTGGCCCTGAATGACTATGCACATTTTACTTCGCCGATTAGACGCTATCCCGATTTGCTGGTGCATCGAGCCATTAAGCACTGGATCGCACAGGGAAGTAACAAGGATTATGGTTACGATCTTGCGGCGATGACGGCATTAGGGGAAAGTTGTTCACGCAACGAGCGACGTGCCGATGACGCAACCCGGGATGCGGCGGACTGGTTAAAATGCGAGTTCCTGCAAAAGCACATAGGAAAGCAATATAGCGGTATTGTCTCCGGTGTTACCAGTTTTGGGTTATTTGTGCAGATCGACGATTTGCTCATCGACGGACTGGTTCATGTGACTTCGCTGAAGCGCGACTACTATCATTTTGATCCTGCCCACCATCGTCTGGTAGGTGAATTGACGAACCGTAGTTATCAGCTTGGTGACAGGTTGATGATCGAGGTGATTCGAGTTGATATGGAAGAACGCAAAATTGATTTTGATCTGGTGGCAACCTTAAGTTCTAACAATAGGAAACCAGCTAAAAAGGGTAAAAGAAAGCATAGCCAGAAGAAAGGCAAAAAAAGCGTTGTTAAAAAAGCGCGTAAAAAATCATCACCCAGGAAACCTGTCAGGAAGAAAGCTCGATGAGCGACTCCTTTGTCTATGGCATTCATGCGGTAGAGAAGTTTATTCAGAAATCCTCCCAACATGGTATAGAGCTACTGGTAATCGAGCGCCGAAGTCCACGACTGTTATCCATCATCGGGCAGGCTCAAAAGGTT
>JAAEOZ010000100.1 GCA_024222685.1 Gammaproteobacteria bacterium
AACATGGTTGGTCATCAGACAATAACTCCAGATTTCCATCTGTTCTTCACTGCACCAGTGTTTGAGCAATTCCAGATAATATAAGTAATCCTCTTCCTTGAAGAAAACATCCTGTTGACGATTTCCTCTCTGGATTATGTGATGAGGATATCCTGGTAGTACCACTCTTGCTAGTCTGGCCATTTCGTCATTCTAACATATTTAAGTATTGTGTCCCCAGAATTCCTATTAGAATTCCAGAATTCCAGAATTCCAAAACAACTTTATTGCCTGCATTTCCGGGGCTTCTTCTATCGAGTCGTAAAGCTTCTTACTTCACTGTCGGTACTGTCAATAAAGTCTGTAGCAGTGACCTTCCAGAAGTATTGTGTACCTGGAGTCAGACCAGTCGCCTCATAGCTTAGGGTCCCAACTTCGGGATCACCATTTCCACTGGTACACGAAGCCATTAGCATGGCAGTCAATACCAGACAGGTAATAGGCATCCAGCGTTGACGGGGTCGACCATTCGGCAGAATCATTCCAATCCACAACAATCCTGTTCCTCCTCCCAGGCCGGCAACAACCATAGAAAAACTCGTGACAGCCATTACTTCAGCAGTGCAATCCGAGAAGTCCTGATCTTCGCATATCGTAACGGTGTACTGAATGGTATCACCATCCGCATCGGTCGAATCGTTCCATCTCAGCGTGACAGGCGTTGTTACATCGGTTGCATTGTTAAGCGGTGAAACCAGTTCGGGTGCTGTCGCGGCCTGGTTGTTAAAAACCCTGTCCTCAATAATACTGATCTCAGAATCAAGCTGGGCGAGCTGCGATTGCAGGGACGTAAGCTGTGTTTCCTGATCTGCTAGCGCAGAATAATCATTGATAAACTGCTGTATCAGCATGTCAGTATCAGATATTCCAGCAGCAACATGTTTCAGGTTTCGGAGCAGCCCTGAATTACCGATGGAAACCTCTCCCGGTTCAATCTGGCTGTCAAAACCCATGGTCATACCTCGGTCAGCTGTTGTTCCCAATGACAGGATGGATTTCAAGGTATAGAACGGTACCGTAAGACATTCAAATACCCAGTTGCTACCGTTAAACATCGGGTTTTGTGGAGTAGTAACCGGATCACCAAAAGGTATAACACCAATAACTGGAGGGCGATCAGTCTGAAGGGGGACTGGAACACTGCAATCATACAAAAGTGCAGTTCCGTCACTAATTTTAATAGTATCGATAGTCACCGATTTTAATTCAAACTGAAAATATGATCGCCCACTGTCTCCTGAATCGTTGATTGACAGGTTCCAGCTTTGGCCCAGTTCATCGGGTGCCGAAGTATCATGCAGTCGTATACGCAGATTGTTTTCCTTCAGCAACATTGAGTTACCCTCAAAATCCACACCATTCACGCAATCCTGTCCCACACACTCAGAACCCTGGATAATTAAATCATCATTCACAATATTATCGGCGTGAACAAACTCAGCAGAGAAAGTAATTCCGAATGCGATATAGAGCAGCTTTAAATACTTATTAGACATTTTTAGTTTCTTGAATTTTGAAGTTTTACTTAAGGAATCACTAATTAATTTCCATCTAACCGATCTATTAGTGCATCCAGACGCAATGACAGGGCATCAATATTACCCTGTAAACTCGTTAGCTCTGTATCAAAAGCTGCCGTATCAGCTGCTATAGTACTATTCACCACGGCGCTAAAAGTATTGAATTGCCCCATCGTGGCGGCATCAGAATCCGCTACACCATCGGCAACATGTACGATTCGCCTCTCAGAACCTGCTGAGCCAACCGATATTGCATCACTTACCACAGCAGAACCTGAACCCAGCGCAATACCGCCAGTCGCACCGGCTTCCATTAGTAAAACTGTCGTACCGCCGCTAACATCATTGATGAAAAACTGGGCAGGTTCGGGTGCCGAATTGTCGGTAATACCCATAGACCAGTCATTAGTTGGGAACGATGAGGTGGAGCTGGTATCCTGGAACTTGATGGTAGGGTCATCAGCTTTTAATTTGACAGTATCGAAATCGAATTCCTCACCATCGATACATGCAGCACCTACACACAGGGAGTTGGTCACAATCTGATCGTCTAAAATAACATCATCGGATATAACAGGAAGGCTATAGATAACAATGGCGATACCTAGTGTTAGAATTTTTTTCATTATACCGAATCCTCCTAAACAATTTGGCTAGCAAAGCCAGAAGTATATGAAGCATAAATGGCAAAGTATATCTAATTGTTAATTCTGGGGACATTAATTCTGGGGACATAATACTTAATTATCACGATCCCTTTTCGGGCCCGGCTTCTTTTTGCGCAATTCCCGATTAAGCCGCTTCTCTGAAATTGATCATGCGCCTATATCGTCTGTGCGTTTCGCCGATAGCCCGGGATAAATTTGATGATTTGGCTGGCATCACGATCAGGTGAACATGCTTGGTCATTTTAAAATAACTAAATATTATGTCCCCAGAATTCAGATAATACCCCACCAGATTAATTGGCATGGTCAGACAAATACCTTAGTATTGGGGTTATATTATTAATATAACTGGAGGAATTAAAATAAATGAGTGAGCAAATTAAAGTTGTTTTAACCGAGGACGACTTACCGAAGCAGTGGTACAACCTCGCAGCCGACTTTGCAACCCCGATGGCACCTCCGGTAGATCCGGAAGGTAATCCAATCGGACCCGAAGCATTAGCACCGGTATTCCCCATGAATCTTATCGAACAGGAAGTTTGTACCGATCGATGGGTGGACATTCCTGACGAAATCCTGGGTTATTACAAAATTTGGCGACCAACCCCACTCTACCGTGCACGACGCCTCGAAAAAGCGCTGGGAACACCCGCCAAAATTTATTACAAGAACGAAGGTGTTTCACCTGCCGGTAGCCACAAGCCCAATACAGCCATCCCCCAGGCCTGGTATAACAAGCAATTCGGCATTAAGAAATTGACCACCGAGACCGGTGCTGGACAATGGGGATCAGCCCTTTCTTTTGCCTGTGCACTAGTCGGTGGTATCGAGTGTAAGGTATTTATGGTTCGAATCAGTTTTGACCAGAAGCCATTCCGAAAAATCATGATGAATACCTGGGGTGGCATTTGTGTACCAAGCCCAAGCATGGAAACCGAGGTCGGTCGAAAAATTCTGGCCGAAGATCCGGATACTCCCGGAAGTCTTGGTATCGCAATTTCAGAAGCAATTGAGCAATGCGTACAGGCTGAAGACACTCGCTACTCACTGGGTTCCGTGCTAAACCACGTCATGTTACACCAGACGATTATTGGCCAGGAAGCACAGAAACAAATGCAAATGATTGGCGATAATCCTGATGTCGTAATAGGTTGTGCCGGTGGTGGCTCCAACTTTGCTGGGCTAGCATTTCCGTATATCAACGAGCGTATGCATGGTAAGGAAATCCGTATTATCGCATCTGAACCTGAGGCCTGCCCAACACTCACGCAAGCAAAATTTCGTTATGACTCTGGTGATATTGCGATGATGACACCACTCCTGCCGATGCATAGTCTTGGACATACCTTTGTACCGCCACCTCTACACGCGGGCGGTCTGCGCTATCACGGTATGGCGCCGATGGTCAGTCACGCCATGAATGAAGGCCATATTGAAGCTACCGCGATTCCACAAACCGAATGCTACGAGGCAGCAGTACAGTTTGCCAGAACTGAAGGTTTTATTTCTGCCCCCGAAACTTCGCATGCCATTGCGGCAACGATTCGAGAAGCAAAGCGTGCCACTGAAGAAGGCAAGGAAAAGACGATTCTAATGAACTGGTCCGGACACGGCCTGATGGATCTCAAGGGTTACGAGAGCTATTTCAATGGCAACATGGAAGATTATCCGTTACCGGATGAGTTGCTCGAAAAGTCAGCAGCTTCAATGGATGGCTTACCTATGCCGTAAACCCTGTCTATCTAATCAGGCTTAGAAAAACCGCATCATTATTGATGCGGTTTTTTTTAGATTCTAGTGCCATTCTATTATGCCCCCAGAATTTTAGCCCTTAGACTCCTGGGACTTTGCACCTCAACCAGAACCTACTCTACTCAAACGGAGGATTTTTTGATGCAGCACGATGCAACTCAACCATCCATGGGACAAACCGCCCTGATTGGCGCCCAAATGCTCTTTGTAGCTTTTGGTGCTCTGGTATTAGTACCTATTCTTACCGGCCTGGATCCCAACGTCGCCCTGTTCACTGCGGGTATCGGCACGCTGGTATTCCAGCTTGTAACGAAACGTCAGGTACCCATCTTTCTGGCATCATCCTTCGCATTCATTGCCCCCATTATCTATGGCGTACAGACCTGGGGAATTGCCGGTACACTATCCGGCCTATTTGCTGCTGGCATCCTCTATATATTGCTCAGCGGGGTAGTTTTTCTTCGCGGT
>JAAEOZ010000101.1 GCA_024222685.1 Gammaproteobacteria bacterium
CTGGATGATTGAGTCGTTAGATAAAGAAGCATCGCGCCTGGGTGTGACGAGACAATCAATTATCAAAGTTTGGCTTGCCGAGCGATTAGAGAATGTGGCCCGCTAACAAGCCCATCAATTTGACCGCCATACGCTTCGCTCCTGTCGGCAAATTATGGTAGCGCTAGATTCCAGAACAATGAAAATAGAAAACTGGATCGATGATAGAAATCTTATCCCTGTGGTTACAGTCATTAGTTGGCTCTGTAACTACAATTTTGACGCTTGGGATAGGGACGCTATAGAGAAAGGTGCTATAGATTCTGACGAAACCAAAAACAAGTGGTATGAATACGAATTTGTTGGTGACTATTAAATTAAGTTCGCAGTAACAATCGAACCAGGATCATGCAATTACAGTATTTGTGTTGAATTCGGGGAATCTACAAGCCAATGTTACTGAAAGCCAAGCTATATATAAGACACCAATAAATACAAATGGGTGTCTAATCAATCTGATCTGTCATCAATCTGTCATAATTAATCTGTTTTTTAATTAAGCTCATAATTAAGCTCTGATAGATACAGAATACAACGAGCGGAGAATTCGATTGGACTGTAAAGTTGAGTGTTCTATAAGATGAGTAAGAGTATCTTCTATCGCATGTTCGGGCTTCGAAAGGTTCCGAAAGAGACACGAAATAGATTAGAAATCGAAGGTATCGTATTCGATGAAGAAGGCACTAGCTGTGCACTGGCATACCGAAAGTTCCGCGGGACTCACAAATCCTCTGGTCGCGGGTGGCAAAGTGGTGTGGTCGGTACTCTTGTGATTACAAAACGAACTTTCTATGTCCAACTCCCGTTCATGATACTTTGTGATAAGCCTATCCAGGAGGCCGTCCAATATCTTGAGTTAGAACTCCAGGGGCCCGAAAAGCTAATAATGAAGTTTGGGGTAGAAAAGCTTTTTGAGCAGTCGACAGGCGACTTGACGTGCTATTGGCGCACTGAGAATGCATCTGCGATCATGGATCACATTAAAAAATTGCAGCTACGCCACGCTAGCGGCTAAGATGTAGAATTAAAAAAGTTTAGGTATGGTGTCACGGTTAAATGTGCACCAACCCATCAGGATCAAGCGGTAGACAAGAGATTTAACCGCAAAGGCTGGTATCAGAAAAACTTTACGGCCTGAGCATTCAATTAAAATTATGCGTCAACATCCCTTCCGAAGATAAAACCAGGAGCGCACTTTTTTCATCGGCATCCCAGGAATCTATATACTGCTGTGCGGCATCGTCACTATCTGAATATCGACGTACTATTCGCCATACGATTTCACTTACCCATGGTGTAGTGTCTTCAAATAATAACTCGACAGTTCCCCTGAACATTACTGCCCGTGCGTCGGGGCTTTCGCCTGCTATGCATACACTCATCTGCGGGTCACGGCGTAGATTTTTGTATTTGGCACTTTTTGTGCCCACGTATACGTAGATCTGGTTATATTCGTAGAGATACCAGACGGGTGTTATCTGAGGCGGGCCATTCGGTCGGTTTGTTCCGAGGATGGCGTGTCGAGGGGCTTGCAGAAACTCTTCGATCTCTGTCTGTGTCATGTCATGAGGCTGGATGGTCATGACCCAATTATACACACGATGAAGTCAATATGATTTAGGCAAACCTAGTGCCTTTTCAGCAATATTACATAATATTAGCTGCGGGCTCACGGGTGCCAACCTGGTGATCATCACCTCGCGTAATAACCGTTCGACATGAAATTCTTTCGCGTAACCCATGCCGCCGTGGGTCATAACTGCCTGGGTACAGGCTTTAAACCCTGCTTCACCTGCAAGATATTTGGCGGCGTTTGCTTCGATACCGCAGGGTTGTTCCTGATCGTAAAGACTCGCTGCCTGCATCGTCATCAACCATGCTGATTCGAGTTCCATCCAGTTGATGGCCAGCGGATGCTGGATGGCCTGGTTCTGGCCGATTGGGCGGTCGAATACTACGCGTTGTCTGGCGTATTCACTTGCACGGGCCAACGCGTTGCGGCCAATACCAATAGCTTCCGACGCCACCAGTATGCGCTCGGGGTTCAGGCTGTGTAGCAAATAGAAAAATCCCTGCCCTTCTTCACCTATGCGGTCACTCTCTGGTACCGGTAATCCATCGATGAATACTTCACAGGAGTCTACTGCAGCCCGACCCATTTTCGGAATGCTGCGCACATCGCAGTATTTTCTATCGAGATCGGTATAAAA
>JAAEOZ010000102.1 GCA_024222685.1 Gammaproteobacteria bacterium
CCCAGGTCGGCAAACCATTGAGCACCATTTCGGATAATTGCCGGTACAGAAGATAAAGATTCGGTATTGTTTATCG
The DNA here is from genome assembly GCA_024222685.1 of Gammaproteobacteria bacterium. GTDB lineage: Bacteria > Pseudomonadota > Gammaproteobacteria. Next base: position 77 of record JAAEOZ010000102.1, read on the forward strand.
TTGTCGGTTTGCCGTATAAACCAAAGTTAGCAGGGAAAGGCGGCTTGTATCGAGGCTGACCTTTTTTACCTTCCAGAGACTCTAACAAGGCAGTTTCTTCACCACAGATATAGGCACCAGCACCAAGCGCTCCATAGACATCGAAATCGACCCCACTACCGAGAATATTCTTACCCAGGTAGCCTGCTTCATAGGCTTCTTTCAACGCAGCTTCGAACCGTATGAACGGTTCATCCATAAATTCACCACGCATGTAATTGTAGCCAACTGTTGCACCGATAGAATAACCACCGATCATCATGCCTTCGACCAAAGCATGCGGATTAAAGCGCAGGATGTCTCTGTCTTTGCAGGTTCCAGGCTCGGATTCATCAGAATTACACACCAGGTACTTTTGTCCCGGCGCATTACGCGGCATAAAACTCCATTTCAGGCCGGTAGGAAATCCAGCACCACCCCGGCCACGAAGCCCGGATGCCTTAACTGTTTCGATGACGTCTTCGGGCGATATTTTTTCTTCGAGGATTTTTTTCAGGGCCTGATAGCCACCTGTCTTCAGATAACTTTCCATCGACCATGGCTGATCGTATTGCAGTGTCGCAAAACAAACTTCGTTAGCCATGATTATTTTAACCCGTCCAGAATTTCATCAACCTTTTCAGGCGTAAGTTTTTCATAATATTTATGGTCGACCTGCATCATCGGCCCACCGACACAGGCAGCAAGGCATTCCTCCTCGCACTTTAGAAAAACTCGACCATCGGCAGTACTTTCGCCAATTTTAATTCCCAGTTTGTTTTCGACATGGTTAACGATTGTGTCCGCACCCATTAACATACAGCAAATATTGGTACAGATAGCGACATTGTGGCGAGCAACCGGTCGAGTTTCGTACATTGAGTAAAAAGAGGCCACTTCGTAGACATGGATCGGTGCCAGGCCCAGGTACTCGGCAACAGCATCCATTAAATCGACGGTGAGGAAACCCTTATTCTGATGTTGAGCCGCATTTAGAGCTGACAAAACTGCTGAACGCTTCTGATCTTCGGGAAATTTCTTTACCCAGTGATCAATCTCACTACGAGTATGCTCGCTCAATAATTCAATTTTTGATTGCTTTTCGATTACCATTATCGATCAATCTCACCAAATACAATATCCTGGGTGCCGATAATCGCTACCACATCAGCCAACATATGGCCTGCAGACATTTCGTTCATCGCTGATAAATGCGCGAAACCTGGGGCACGAATCTTAACCCGATAAGGTTTGTTAGTTCCGTCGGAAATCAGGTAGACACCGAATTCTCCTTTCGGATGCTCGATCGCTGCATAGGCCTCACCCGGCGGAATCGAGTATCCCTCGGTAAATAATTTAAAATGATGAATCAGCCCTTCCATATCAGCTTTGATTTCCTCGCGACGCGGTGCAGCGACTTTGTGGTTATCTGTAATAACAAGCCCCGGATTGTCACGCAACCACTTGATGCATTGTTTGATAATATGATTCGATTGCCGCATTTCTTCCATGCGAACAAGATATCGATCATAGCAATCGCCATTGGTACCAACAGGAATATCAAAATCCATCCGATCATAAACTTCATAAGGCTGCTTTTTACGTAAATCCCACTCTACTCCCGAACCTCGTAACATCGGCCCGGTAAATCCCAGCTGATAAGCTCGTTCTTCTGATACAACACCGATGCCAACTGTACGTTGTTTCCAGATTCGATTATCAGTCAACAGGGTTTCATACTCGTCAACATAACCCGGGAAACGGTTGGTAAAATCCTCGGTAAAATCGAGCAGGCTTCCCTGTCGGTTTTTGTTCAATGCATCGGCTTCTTTTTTACTGCGCCAACGACTTTCAAGGTATTGAGGCATTGCATCGGGTAAATCGCGAGCAACACCACCGGGGCGGTAATAAGTGGCATGCATTCGCGCACCGGAAACAGCTTCGTACACATCCAATAAATCTTCACGCTCACGAAATGCGTAAAGAAACATCGTCATCGCACCGACATCAAGCGCATGTGTACCTATCCACATTAAGTGATTCAAAATACGGGTGATTTCATCGAACATCACACGGATATATTGCGCCCGTTCGGGTACCTCGACACCGAGCAGTTTTTCGATAGCCATGACGTAACCGTGTTCGTTACACATCATCGATACATAGTCGAGTCGATCCATATAACCAATAGTCTGGTTATAAGGTTTACTTTCAGCGAGTTTTTCGGTGCCCCGATGTAACAGGCCGACATGCGGATCGGCACGTTCGATAACTTCACCGTCCATTTCCAGCACCAGACGCAAAACCCCGTGAGCAGCTGGATGTTGCGGCCCAAAATTGAGCGTATAGTTCTTAATCTCAGGCATTGTCTTCCGCCTCATCCGACAAATAGCGGTGATCTTCGCGTTTTACTCTTGGAACGAGAACACGCGGCTCAATGCTCACAGGCTCATAAACTACCCGTTCTTTTTCCGGGTCATAACGCATTTCGACATGACCAACCAATGGAAAATCTTTTCTGAAAGGATGTCCTACAAAACCATAATCGGTCAAAATGCGGCGTAAGTCCGGATGATCTGTAAATAAGACACCAAACAGATCGAAAGCTTCACGTTCATACCAGTCGGCAACTCGCCAGACATTAACAACACTAGGAACCACCGGAAAACCGTCATCGGCAGCAAAGCAGCGTAACCTCAGGCGCGAATTGTGTCTGTATGACACCAGATGATAGACCACAGCATATCGACGACCCTCGTCAGCTACGGATTCGAGCTCATCGCCAAATTGTAGTCGACCCATTGTCGCGCCACTTTCGACACCGCGGCTGAATCCAGCTCTACTGGCATCATTCGTCTGCCACTCAGTCTGGCCATATTGCGAATAATCGACACCGCATAAATCAACCAGCTGTTGAAACCTGAAATGCTCGTTGTCTCGCAATTCGGTAGCAACCTCGATCAAATTTTCAGCACTCACTTCGATTGTGACTTCGCCAATACGCTCCGTAAGCGCAAGCAATTTATCCGCGAACACGCCGCGCAACGATTCCTCTAGTTGCTGTAATGAATTCGACATATTTATCGAGCTATCGTATTAGTCTGTCTAATTTTGCTTTGCAACTGCAATATTCCGTAAAGCAATGCTTCAGCTGTTGGTGGACACCCCGGCACATAAACATCTACCGGTACTACTCGGTCACAACCTCGTACTACCGAATAGGAATAATGGTAGTAGCCACCGCCATTAGCACAGGATCCCATAGAGATCACCCAACGTGGTTCTGCCATTTGATCGTAAACCTTGCGCAGTGCTGGTGCCATCTTATTCACCAGTGTCCCGGCTACAATCATCACGTCCGACTGTCGCGGACTGGGGCGAAAAATAATGCCGAATCTATCCAGATCATAACGCGATGCGCCTGCCTGCATCATTTCAACAGCACAACAGGCAAGCCCAAATGTCATTGGCCACATCGACCCGGTGCGCGCCCAATTGATCAGCTTATCGGCGGACGCGGTTACAAAACCCTGTTCGAATACACCTTCTATTCCCATTCAAGTGCTCCTTTCTTCCACTCGTAGATGAAGCCGATCACAAGAACTCCCAGGAATACTGCCATTGCTAAAAGCCCAAAAGTTCCAATTTGATCGAGCACAATAGCCCAGGGAAACAGGAACGCAATCTCAAGATCAAAAATTATAAACAGAATAGCAACCAGATAATAACGCACATCAAACTTCATACGACTGTCTTCGAATGCTTCGAATCCGCACTCATAAGGAGAATTTTTTTCTGCATCGGGACGAGAAGGGCCGAGCAGCTTACCCAGGATTATAAAAGCTGAGCCCATCACCAGGGTGACCAGCATGAATATTAAAATCGGAAGATAGTTACCTAGCATGTAACAGTTTATGCCCCTGATGACCAGCCTGTGTTCAGTGTGCGGCCAGTCTATTGCCGCCGCAATATAGTGTCAAGAAAGTTCAAATTTGATTTTTGGTTTTGAATACTTTGCATTAATAATCCAGACCAAAAAATCTTACAGATTCAATAAATTACCCTGGTCCTATACTTAATAAAATGGTGCCGATGGCCGGAGTCGAACCGGCACAGCTTTCGCCACTACCCCCTCAAGATAGCGTGTCTACCAATTCCACCACATCGGCTAATCTGTTTACTCGGCTGGTGGTAGATCAGAGCCACTCTGACTATTTGCCTCGCCGTCACTCGGTGGCAAATCTGAGGATTCTGCATCAGCCGCCTGGGTTGTCTCAGGCACCATCGTGGTAACGCTATCAACCACACTACCCGGAGCTACACGATGGCTGGCAATATAGGCCAACGCCATGCACACAACGAAAAACAGAGTCGCGATAATTGTTGTCGCTCTACTTAAAAAGTTACCAGAACCGCGCGCACCGAAAACTGTAGAAGACGCGCCACTACCGAAGGCAGCGCCGGCGTCGGCACCCTTACCATGCTGCATTAAAATCAGGCCTATCAGGCTAATGGAAAGAATCACCTGTACAATCAGTAAAATACTATTAATGTTTTCCATAAATTTGTCCTAAACTGCCTGGGCAATTGCCAGGAAATCGGCCGCCTTCAGAGAGGCGCCCCCAATCAAACCACCATCTATATCAGCTTGCGATAATAACTCCGCGGCGTTGCCCGGATTCATACTTCCACCGTATAAAATCTGTACCTTACTCGCCACATCTGAATTTAATGCAGAAATTTTACCTCGAATAAATTCATGAACCATCTGAGCCTGCTCCGGGGTGGCAACCTGTCCAGTACCGATAGCCCAGACCGGCTCGTAAGCGATGACCCCTTTTGCTATGGCATCCACACCGAATTTTTCGAGCACCGCATCCAGTTGTCTGCCTACTACCGACTCGGTTACACCACTTTGACGTTCTTCGAGGGTTTCGCCGAGGCAAAGAATTGGTACTAAACCGGATTCAACTGCCATCGCATATCGGTTAGCCACCAGTGCATCAGATTCCAGATAGAGCGAACGACGCTCTGAATGTCCTACTATGGCATAACTGCAACCAGCTTCCTTTAGCATCTGCGCCGAGACTTCACCTGTGTAAGCACCAGACGACTGATCACAGACATTCTGGGATCCCAACGCAATATCGCTGCCTTCAAGCATTCCACCAACTTTCATCAGATAAACTGCTGGAGGACAAACTGCCAACTGTGCAGAACCCACACCTCCAGCTTTGATACTCTCAATCAGCTGGATTATGGATTGCAAGGAACCATTCATTTTCCAGTTGCCAGCTATCAGAGTGGAACGCATCAGAGACTCACCAGTTGTTAAAAAGGCGGCAAAGGGTACTCACCTGCGGCCAATAAATCAATCGTGATTTTGGAAAAATCATGCATTATCGAAAGATTCGATCAACCAACTGCGAATTCTGTCACGCAGGAGGCTAACTGGCGGGCAAATTTGTTTACTTCAGCACTATCCTCACCTTCCACCATAACCCGTATGAGTGGTTCTGTTCCGGAAGGACGCAACAATACTCTACCTCGATCCGCCAGTTCATTTTCAACTTCTTTAACTGCATCCTGTACGGCGGAAATACCCTGCACATCGACCTTGTGAGTCAACGGCACATTAATCATAACCTGCGGATACAGAGACATTCCAGCACAGGCCTCAGCGAGAGTAAGTTGTTCCGACACGAGCCAGTCAAGCACCTGCAATGCGGCAATGATACCGTCACCTGTAGTTGATTTATCAAGACAGATAATATGTCCGGAAGATTCACCACCTATCAGCCAGTCATTATCCCTAAGCATTTCCATCACATAACGATCACCTACTTTAGCTCTCACAAATGGAATATCATGTAGTTTCAATGCATGTTCCAGGCCGAGATTGGTCATCAGAGTACCGACAATACCTCCCGCCATTCCAGATTTGACCAGCTTGCTTTGCGCGATGACATATAGCAGCTGATCGCCATTTTTAACATCTCCCCGAGCATCCATCATCATTAACCGATCACCATCGCCATCGAAAGCGATGCCAATATCCGCCTGATTTTCTAGTACTACAGAACGCATATTTTCAGGGTGTAAAGCACCAACATCTTTATTAATGTTCAGACCGTTGGGATTTGTTCCGATTTCAATGACTTCTGCACCTAATTCACGAAATACTGCCGGGGCAATGTGATAGGTCGCACCATTAGCGCAGTCGACCACAACTTTCATCCCTTTAAGTGTGGTGTTAAATGGAATAGAACTTTTACAATACTCAATATACCTTCCTTTAGCATCTTCCATCCGGGTTGCTTTTCCTATTAATTCGGAATCAACCATCACAAGATCGCTGGCAATCATCGCCTCTATTTCCAATTCGGTATGATCGGGTAGCTTATAACCATCACCGTTGAAGAATTTGACACCATCATCGTGATAGGGGTTATGTGATGCGCTAATAACAATCCCCGCTGTGGCTCGCTGCGCCATCGTCAGATAGGCTATTGCCGGTGTAGGCATTGGACCCAGTAACACCACATCGAGGCCAGCTGCTGCCAGACCGGCTTCCAGCGCAGACTCGAACATATAGCCCGAAATTCGTGTATCTTTACCTATGACAACCGTTCCTTTACCCTGATTGGACAGTACTTTCCCGGCTGCCCAGCCAACTTTCATGACGAAATCAACCGTCATCGGAGGCACACCAACGCGTCCACGAATCCCATCGGTACCGAAATACTGTCGGCTCATTGGAATGAAACCCTGAAATTAGAATCTTGAATCATTTTTATACCAGATTTAAGGCATTGACCATTTTAATGGCATCAACGGTTTCGGCAACATCATGAACCCGAACTATATCTGCACCCTGCATCGCTGAGATCACCGCCAGAGAGATACTACCATATCGTCGCTGGTCTACTGGTTTATCGAGAATAACACCTATCATTCGTTTTCTCGACAAACCGACCAACAGCGGCCTACCAAGAGATTTTAAATCAGCTAGTGACTTTAATAACTGCAAATTGTGATGCATTGTTTTGCCGAATCCAAACCCCGGATCAACAATAATATTATCGAAAGATATCCCTGCAGCCAGAGCTTCGTCGATACGCGTTTGTAAAAAGTCCTTTACTTCAACTACGATATTATCGTATTGGGGTTCCAGCTGCATTGTTTCAGGTGTACCTTGCATATGCATTAGACATACCGGTACATTTAATTCAGCAGCTACTTCTTTGGCATTTTGCTGACCAAGCGCATCAACACTGTTGATTATGTTAGCACCTGCCTGCACCGCCTGCTGCATGACCACTGGTTTATTAGTGTCAATCGAAATTGGTATATTACTGACTTCACGAATGGCTTCAATCAACGGGACCGTACGATTGATTTCAATATTTTGGTCAACTGCTTTCGAGCCCGGTCGGGTTGATTCACCACCAATATCAATTATATCGACGCCTCCTGCAATCATTTCCTGAGCGTGCTGGAAAGCGGCTTCGAAGGAGTCAAAAAGACCGCCATCGGAAAAAGAATCGGGCGTAGTATTTATCACGCCCATTACCTGTGTATTATCAGAGAGTTTTAATTCAACCATAAAAAAAGCCGGGGTCGATTACTCAACCCCAGCCTCTACATATTTTTAATGTAACTTTGCCGGATCCGGCAGATCTGAGTCGTCGTCAACAACACTTTTACCGGCATCATCATCATTTTTGCCGGAAGATGTTGGTTCATCATCACCCCAGTCTTTCGGTGGGCCCGGTTCCTTACCTTCCATAATAGAATCTATCTGACCAATATCAATGGTTTCGTACTTCATCAGTGCATCAGCCATTAAATGCAGTTTATCATCGTTCTCCTGTAAAATACCGACTGCACGCTGATAGTTTCGATCAATAATAGTGCGAATCTCAGAGTCGATTGCCTGTGCCGTATCGTCAGAAACAGTATTCTGCTTACCAACCGACTTACCAAGGAAAACCTCGCCTTCTTCTTCACTATAAGACAACGGTCCCATTCGGTCGGACAGACCCCATTGCGTCACCATACTACGCGCGATACTGGTAGCCCGCTCTATATCGTTTGAAGCGCCGGTTGTCACTGCATCTTCACCAAAAATCTGCTGCTCGGCAATTCGCCCGCCAAACAGACTCGACAACTGACTCTCGAGATGTTTCTTGCTATAACTATAGCGATCATCTTCAGGCAGAAACATGGTCACGCCGAGCGCGCGTCCACGAGGTATGATACTAACCTTATAGACAGGATCATGCTCTGGCACCAGTCGACCGACAATAGCATGCCCGGCTTCGTGATAGGCAGTCAGTTTCTTTTCATTTTCTTTCATGATCATAGACTTACGTTCCGCACCCATCATGATCTTGTCTTTGGCGCGTTCAAACTCAGCCATAGTAACCAGTTTTTTATTCGCCCGCGCAGCAAACAATGCCGCTTCATTCACAAGATTCGCCAGATCGGCACCCGAAAATCCAGGAGTACCGCGAGCAATAACCATCGGATCGACATTATCCGCTGCCGGCACCTTACGCATGTGCACCTTAAGAATTTGCGACCGGCCTCTTACGTCGGGTAAAGGCACGACAACCTGGCGATCAAAACGGCCTGGGCGCAACAGCGCAGGATCGAGAACATCGGGGCGATTTGTTGCTGCGATAACAATGACACCTTCGTGACCGTCAAACCCATCCATTTCTACCAGTAACTGATTCAAGGTCTGTTCACGTTCGTCGTGTCCACCACCAAGCCCCGCGCCACGATGCCGGCCAACAGCATCTATTTCATCTATGAAAATAATACAGGGGGAATGTTTCTTCGCCTGGTCGAACATATCCCGAACGCGAGAAGCACCTACACCAACAAACATTTCAACAAAATCTGACCCGGAAATAGTGAAAAACGGCACCTTGGCCTCACCGGCAATGGCTTTAGCCAGTAAGGTTTTACCGGTACCAGGAGAACCCACCATGAGTATGCCGCGTGGTATTTTGCCACCAAGCTTCTGGAATTTCGATGGATCGCGTAAGAATTCAACAAGCTCACCAACTTCTTCTTTGGCTTCATCAACACCAGCAACATCATTGAAAGTGATATTTATCTGATCTTCACCGAGCAGACGCGCCTTGCTTTTTCCAAATGACATAGCGCCACGACCACCGCCACCGCCCTGCATCTGACGCATGAAAAAAACCCATAAACCTATCAGGACGATAAATGGAAACCAGCTGATAAACATGTGCGCAAGCATAGAGGGCTGCTCAGGTGGTTTGCCGATGATGTCGACATTCGCGTCTTCCAGGTATCCAATCATTGCCAGATTATTACTTTCCGGGCTATAGGTAACAAACTTGGTACCGGAATTGAGCAAACCGGTTATATTCTGGCCTTCAATTGTTACCTGACGTACCTGCCCCTGCTTCACCTGGGAAAGGAATTCGGAGTAAATTATCTGATTTCCGCTACTGGTACGTTCGTTGAAATTGTGGAAAACCGATAGCAATACTACAGCGATCACTACCCACAATATTAGATTCTTTGCTACATCATTCACTTTGGTAACACCGTGTTGTATTTAACACTGCCCATTTAACAGCGTATTTTTACTAGTATCCATAGATTCTAGCGCATTTAAACCTTTCCGTATTACTTCAAATCGCGACAAACTGCATAAACCTCGCGTGATCTTGCGCGAGATGCACTGGGCTTTCGAAGCTTTACCGACCCAAATCTGTCTCGAAAATTCGAAATCAACGAATCGAAACCCTCTCCCTGGAATAGTTTTGTAACCAGAATACCCCGTTCCTGCAGGCATTCGCTTGCCAGTTCCAGAGCCAACTCCGCCAGATATATTGATCTGGGCTGATCAACCGATCCCATACCGCTTAAATTGGGGGCCATATCGGATAAAACAAGGTCCAGATGTTTAGCATCGATTATTGCCATTATGCGGTCAAGTGTTTCCTGCTCAGTAAAGTCGCCCTGAATGATGTCGACACCAGCTATTGGTTCGATTGGTAAAATATCGACAGCGATAATGCTGCCTTCATGATCACTGTACTGGCTGGCATATTCGCACCACCCGCCCGGCGCTGCGCCAAGATCAAGAATGTGTTGACCCGGTGCAAATATTCGGTCTTTTTGTTGGATTTCATCTAACTTATAGACAGCTCGAGAACGGTAGCCATCACGACGAGCCTGTAGAACATACTGATCCTGGTGATGTTCTTTGAGCCAACTCTGACTACTTTTTGAACGCGCCATCCAGATTTAACCCAAAGCTGTGATAGTATGCACGCCCTGACATTCCAGCCCAGAAATACAATATGAGTTTGAGTAAATCATCGATAAAAAATCTGCGGGCGCAGGGTCATCGACTTAAACTTAAGCCGGTGGTTATTGTTGGGCAACATGGGCTGAGCGAAAATATTCATCATGAAATCGATACCGCTTTAAGCCACCACGAGTTGCTTAAAATTCGAATTCCTGGCCAGGAAAAACAGCATAAACAGGCTATGATAAACACTATCTGCAACCATCATCAGGCAACACTAATCCAGAGCATAGGCAATGTTATCGTGCTTTACCGGTTGAATAGAAAAAATAACCGCTTCGCAAAATTTATAGACCATTCCTAAAGCCGATCATTTATTCATAATGTACAGCGGTGATTTCATACTCCCGGTCACCTGCGGGAGCCTGCACCACAACATCTTCGCCTTCTTCTTTGCCTATAATAGCCCGTGCTATTGGTGAACTAATTGCAATTCGATTCTGGTTAATATCGGCCTCAATGTCACCGACAACCTGATATGTTACTTCTTCTTCAGTTTCGACATCAATCAAATCAACAGTACATCCGAAAACCACTCGACCACTTCTATTGAGCTTACTGACATCAATAATCTGGGCATTAGACAAAACTGATTCAAGTTCAGCTATACGTCCTTCGATAAAACCCTGCTCTTCACGCGCTGCATGATACTCAGCATTCTCTTTTAAATCACCATGATCACGCGCTACCGCTATGGCTTCAATAACTTGCGGTCGTCTGACAAATTTGAGCTCATTCAGCTCTTCTTTCAACCTCTCCGCTCCAGTTGCAGTTAGTGGTACCTGATTCATTGCATAATTCCCGTAAAATCCTGTCTAATCATTATATTAACTGTGCAAGCTTTGCAAGCGGTAAACATCGTTAAATTCCCGATGCTCCATGGCCTGACAGGTTGCCCTTCCACCAGACAGGGTCGTCGTATAGGACACCGAATGCATTAATGCCTCGCGTCTGATTTCATATGAATCAGCGATAGCAGATCGCCCTTCGGTAGTATTGATAATTAACGCAATTTCATCGTTTTTGATCATATCAACAATATGTGGACGACCTTCCTTTACCTTGTTTACCTGCTCGCATTCCACTCCAGCTGCGATGATCGCCCTTGCAGTACCACCGGTCGCTACCAGCTTAAATCCCTGGGAACGAAGTTCTCTGGCCAGATCAGTAGCCGCCTGTTTATCGGTTTCTCGCACACTGATAAACGCCGTTCCAGGGCAGGGGATTCTGCCACCAGCACCTACCATACCTTTGGCAAATGCTTCGGCAAACGTCTTTCCGATTCCCATCACTTCACCGGTAGACTTCATTTCCGGACCGAGTATCGGATCAACTCCCTGAAACTTGGCAAATGGAAATACAGATTCTTTTACCGAAACAAAATCGGGGATAACCTGGCCAATACAATCCTGTTGCCTGAGGGACTTTCCTACCATACACCTGGCGGCGACTTTGGCAAGCGGTACACCAGTTGCCTTGGAAACAAATGGGACGGTTCGTGAGGCACGAGGGTTCACTTCGAGGATATAAACATCTTCTCCTTTAATGGCAAACTGCGTGTTCATCAGGCCGACTACATTCAAGGCTTTGGCCATGGCAGTCACCTGATCACAGAGTTTTTGCTGCATCTCCGACGACAGCGTATAAGGTGGCAACGAGCATGCCGAATCTCCTGAATGCACGCCTGCCTGCTCGATATGCTCCATTAAACCGCCGATGAATACATCCTCACCATCGCAAATAGCATCGACATCCACTTCAACTGCCTCATCAAGGAATCTGTCGAGCAACACTGGTGAATCCCTCGTTATTTTTACCGCCTCCGCCATATAGCGAGCGAGATCTTCCTGATCATAGACAATTTCCATTGCCCTGCCACCGAGAACATATGACGGCCTGACAACCAGTGGAAAACCAACCTGCTCGGCCAGGGCTCGGGACGACTCGACATCAAAGGCAATCTGATTTGGTGGCTGTAGTAATTCGAGCTGGATAATCATTTGCTGAAAGCGTTCTCTATCTTCCGCTAAATCGATTGAATCAGGCGTGGTACCGATAATCGGCACACCGGCAGATTCGAGAGAACGCGCCAGATTCAGCGGTGTCTGCCCACCAAACTGCACGATGACACCTTTTGGTTGTTCGAGGTGTATGATCTCCAGCACATCTTCATAGGTTAAAGGTTCAAAATACAGCCGGTCGGAAGTATCATAATCGGTAGAAACTGTCTCCGGATTACAGTTGATCATGATGGTTTCATAACCATCTTCACGCATTGCCATAGCAGCATGCACACAACAATAATCAAACTCTATACCCTGACCAATGCGATTAGGTCCACCACCAAGAACAACTATCTTGTCGCGATGGCTCGGTTCAGCTTCGCATTCATCTTCGTAGCTTGAATAGAGGTAAGCCGTAGAAGATGCGAACTCAGCTGCACAGGTATCAACACGTTTATAAACCGGGCGCACACCGAGTTCGCGCCTATAGATAGCTAAATCGGTTTCTTCGGTGCCGAGTAATCTCGCTAACCGGTGGTCAGAAAAACCCTTTCGTTTAAGACTTCTCAAATCCGGCCGTGTTAATGTTTGAAGTGATTTACCGACTAAATTCTGCTCCTGTTTTACCAGATCTTCAATCTGCACCAGAAACCAGGGGTCGATAGCGGTCAGTTCGAATATCTTTTGCATCGAGTATCCGCTTCGAAACGCATCGGCGACATACCAGATTCGTTTCGCACCGGGTAACCTCAGTTCTTTCCTGTACAGATCTTCAAGTTCGTCGGTGCTCAAATTCTGATCGACGATTTCATCCAGCCCGAAAACCCCGGTTTCGAGTCCACGCAGTGCTTTCTGGAAAGACTCCTGAAAACTCCGACCAATCGCCATAACTTCACCCACCGATTTCATCTGAGTTGACAATCGATCATCGGCCTGCGGGAATTTTTCGAATGTAAAACGTGGTATCTTGGTTACCACATAATCAATGCTCGGTTCGAATGAAGCCGGAGTTACTCCTCCGGTTATATCGTTGCGCAATTCATCCAGCGTATAACCTACAGCGAGCTTGGCAGCAACCTTGGCGATCGGAAAGCCGGTCGCTTTCGAGGCCAGTGCAGAAGATCGCGAAACCCTCGGGTTCATCTCGATGATGATCATTTCACCGTTTTTCGGGTTAATCGCGAACTGTACGTTGGAACCACCCGTTTCAACCCCAATCTTGCGAAGCACCGCCAGCGATGCGTTACGCATGATTTGATACTCCTTGTCTGTCAATGTCTGCGCAGGGGCGACAGTAATAGAATCACCGGTATGCACCCCCATCGGATCAAGGTTTTCAATCGAACAGATGATGATACAGTTGTCGTTCTTATCACGCACAACTTCCATTTCGTACTCTTTCCAGCCGAGCACCGAAATCTCTATAAGGACTTCTGTTGTCGGTGATAAATCGAGGCCACGTTTGATAATGTCTTCAAACTCTTCACGATTGTAGGCAATACCTCCACCACTGCCGCCCATGGTAAAAGATGGCCGTATTATCACCGGAAAACCGATTTGAGACTGTCCCTGCCAGGCCTCCTCAAGACTATGCGCGATGAATGCTTTCGGTGTGGCTAAGCCAATTTCTGTCATCGCTCGACGAAATTGTTCACGATCTTCCGCCATATCGATTGCTTCGCGGGTCGCGCCAATCATTTCGACATTATATTTCTTCAGTACACCTTCCCGATCCAGATCAAGGGCACAATTTAAAGCTGTCTGCCCTCCCATGGTCGGCAATAAGACGTCCGGTCGCTCCGTTTCGATAATTTTTTCAACCACCTTCCAGTGGATTGGCTCGATATATACCGAATCGGCTGTACCGGGATCGGTCATGATCGTCGCCGGATTGGAATTGATCAGTATGACACGTAAGCCCTCTTCCTTGAGTGCTTTACAGGCCTGAGCTCCGGAATAGTCAAATTCACAGGCCTGACCTATGACTATTGGCCCGGCTCCGATAATGAGTACAGATTTGATGTCGGATCTCAATGGCATCAGATATCTCCAGCACGATCGGATGAACCTATATGCGCATCAATCAATTTAAAAAAATAATCGAACATAGGTGTAACATCGTGTGGCCCTGGACTCGCTTCAGGGTGACCCTGAAAACTGAAAGCTGCCTTGTCATTGCGGTGCACTGCCTGCAGGCTGCCGTCGAACAGTGACCGATGTGTCGCCCTCAAGTTATCGGGCAGACTACTTTCATCGACCGCAAATCCATGATTCTGGCTGGTTATCATAACTTCAGCAGTCTCGATATCCTGTACCGGATGATTGGCGCCATGGTGGCCAAATTTCATTTTCAGCGTTTTAGCGCCACTAGCAAGCGCCAGCAACTGATGGCCGAGGCAAATGCCGAACACCGGTATTTCTGTTTCAAGAATTTCGCCAATAGCTTTAATGGCATATTTACAGGGCTCCGGGTCACCTGGTCCATTGGATAGAAATACTCCATCAGGATTCATATTCAGCACTTCGCTGGCCGCTGTTTTAGCAGGTACCACCGTAACTCTCGCACCACGGGCTGCGAGCATACAGAGAATGTTTTTCTTAATGCCGTAGTCGTAGGCAACAATATGATACTTCGAATCACGATTTTCGGAATAACCATTCTCAAGATCCCAGGTCGATTGAACCCAGCTATATTCTCTGTTAGTTGTGACAACCTGGGCAAGATCAGTACCGGCAAGACCACCAAACCCACGAGCGGCGGTTAGAGCCGCATCCGCACTAGCATCATCACCTGCCATTATCGCACCGCTCTGAGCACCATTATCACGTAAAAGACGCGTTAATTTCCGTGTGTCGATATCGGCTATAGCTACAACATTGCGCCGCTTAAGATAATTCCCGAGACTGGATTCGCTGCGCCAGTTACTTTCCAATAGTGGAAGATCTCGAATAATCAACCCACTGGCATGAATATCCAGCGCTTCTTCGTCCTCAGTGTTGACCCCGGTATTTCCGATATGTGGGTAAGTTAGCGTAATGAGCTGCTGACAATACGAAGGGTCGGTCAGAATTTCCTGATAACCGGTCATTGCTGTGTTAAAAACCACTTCTCCTGTGGTCAATCCCTCGGTACCGATTGACAGGCCTTCAAACAGGCTGCCATCTTCGAGGGCGAGTATTGCTGGTTTGGGCACAAAACCTCCAGGTTCAAAAAAATGCGCGCGCACGAAAATGGGAGGAACCACTGGTTCTTCCCATCTTCAGAATTTTAAGATATTACACTGCGGTAGCAGCATCTTCTTGAGGGCATATTGTATGACGATTGTCTGGGCGAGTCCATGTTAGATTCAATAATTTGACCTGCTTACAAACTTTCTTTTTATTTTCCCGGTGTGCGAATGTCGCGTAGACAGGCATTCTTTATATAACAAGACAGGATTTTTCTTTGTCAGCAGGTAATCCAGCATTTTCATAAGCAGGTGGCTTAAACGACTGGCTATGGCTTTTGACCATGGGTATAGTGGGCGGCTCTGCGGTAATATGCATTAACTATCTCTGGCTTTTTTTATAAAGTTGATTCTCGCAATACTCTACCGCTGTCAACATTTGCTGTGCATCGGCAAAGCGCATATAGGTTTTTTTCTGCAGTGCCTTCATTATTATTTCCTCTATACCTTCGGGTAAGGTCAACTGGGATAGGTCTGGCTCATCTTTAATAATGCTGCGCTTAAGCTGTGATAAATTTTTCCCGGTGAAAGGCTGATGGCCAGACAGTAAATGACACAGAGAAATAGCCAGCGAAAACAGGTCTGAACGGCCGTCCAGTTTTTTCCCCTCGAGTTGCTCTGGAGACATATATGATGGAGTACCGACAATTACCTTATCGCTCTGCAAGGGATACCCTTCGCTATATGCCGCACCGAAATCGGTAATAATGTAGGTTTTCTCCCTACTATCGTACATGATATTGGCCGGCTTTATATCCCCATGGACGACACCTAGTTTATGAGCTTCAGCTAGCGCACTCAGCACCGACTTGGAAATTCGAATACACTCACCAACGGTTATATACTCGCGTTTTCGCAGACGTAGTGCCATCGAATACCCAGAAATATAATCCATAGCGATATATGGGGTGCCATTTTCAATAGATGCGTCATGGATTTTTGCAATATTTGGATGATCCATACGGGATACGATTTCAGCTTCGTGGAGCCAGTGTTTTATGCGTCCACCTTCGACGCTTTCATCAGCGCAGGAAGACATGATTTTGAGTGCGACCCGATTTTGTGTTCTTAAGTCGTAACCTTCATAAACGTCGGCGGTAGAGCCTCTGGCGATCTTCTTAAGCACCTCATAATGCCCAATAATATTAACAGTTGGATCATGATCAGCGTTTTCCTGATTTAACTGAAGTATTTGTGAGCGGTTATTTCGAATTTCCTCTATACGTGTTACAAAATCACTTAGCCCCGGATCATACTCAGACAGCCAGTGGTAGAGATGCATGGAACTAGCCCAGTGTTTTTCCGATTCAAGTAACATACCCAGTTCATAGCCGACTTCCAGGAGATCATCATTCATTGGACATTGTCTGAGGAACACCAATGCCGATTTTAAATCATTAGAATTGATTCTCTGTCGAACATCATCGAGACTGACTTTATCTTCGTTAATTTGATCCAGGGTGGAAAAGTGTTGATAAATATCAATAGTCCAATAAACGCCCGACACTGAAAGCATTAATATCACTGGCAGAATCAAGGGCAGGAAAACATGACCAAAAAGTGCAAACAAAATTTCGATCATCAGTAGAAAAAACGAAATAATACTTAAGGTAATGAACGAAACTGCGGTTGTTCTGCTACGAGTATATTTTCTAACATACACCGCCAGTATCAGTGTATATATCAAAAACATCATCCAGATTGGCGCTTCTCGGACAGCACTTACTGTGGAGCCTGACTTACCCGCTGGTTCCAGGCTAAGAATATATTCAAAAAGACCATACTCGAATTTAGATACAGCCGAGGTATCACTTACGACAAAAGTTAATATCAACAGACAACCGGTTAACCCCAGTTGCCAGGCTCTGGACTTAAAACTAAACACGCAAATTCCTGTGTATCGGTAGCCTTTCGTATTCGGGCGAATTCATTATATGCCTGGATTATAAAGCCACACCATCATCCGAGGATAGTAGTGTTTTTCAGTGGCGCCATCGATCCCGGCCAAAAGGCCCATGCGCTGGCTGTATATTCTGATAATATGTCCATCTAAAAATACAGCCATCACAGTTATTTTGAGAGTTTATGCATGGGTAATCGATTATCGGCTATCGTGACACGTACCGGCGACAAAGGTAGTACTGGAATGGCCGACGGAAGCCGTAGAAGCAAATTTAATTCCCGAGTTCATTGTCTCGGTGAAGTAGATGAGTTAAATGCTATGATCGGAGTAGTACTGAGTCATATCGAAGATCAACAGACTCAGACTATTCTGTTTTCGATTCAACACGATTTGTTCGATATTGGCGCAGAACTTTGTCAACCAGGAAAAGTACTTATCGATCCCACTTATGTTGAGGCTCTTGAAAATGCGGCTGAGAAATTTAACAAACCACTCCCGCCTTTAAAGGAGTTTATTTTACCTGGCGGTTCCAGAGCAGTCGCCTTTCTTCAACTAGCCCGAACTATATGTCGGCGCGCAGAACGATCTCTGCATAGCCTTGCATCCGAAGAAGAGTTGAATCCATTTACCGCACAGTATATCAATCGACTATCTGATCTGATATTTATACTCGCCAGGCATGCAGCCTTCACGCAGGATGGAAAGGATGTATATTGGCAATCCCGTTTTTCAAGAATGAATCGCAATCTCTAGATCTCTAACGATCACTTACATCGACATAACCACGTTCAAGAGCATGCCGCAAAGCGGCGAATCCAGCCATGGTTTCTTCATATAGTTGTCGATACTTTTTAACATCATCGGCTAATCGAGTGGCCAGGTTACTATCCTCCGTATTAGCCATTTCTATCACTGATTTAAGATAGTTGGCTCGACAGATTGAAATTGCTTCACCCATTTTCAATATATCCTTTTCACTAATTTTCCCGGTAATTTCGCTGATATGCCTTCTATTTACCTGAACAATTTCATGTTCAAAACGTTGCATAAGGCGTTGTACATCGAGTTGATCGATCTGGCTCATAATAGTTACATCCCAGTTTTCAAAAATTAATTTTTCCCAACCTGCACATGACTTTCTCGGTGACTATTTCAATAGCTCAAGCGTTACACGCCGATTGGCAGCCAGCGCCGAATCAGATTCTCCTTTCTCCAGAGGTCGGTGTTCACCGTAGTGGTCCAGCGTGATTATTTTTGGGTCAATGCCTTTTGCCAGTAGCAAATCATAGACATACCAGGCACGTCTCGATGAAAGCGTATCGTTGTAACAAATAGTACCGGTCTTATCGGCATGGCCGGATATCACGATTTCTCTAATCGACGGATCTACCTGTATATAATCGTACATCCGTTGTAAAGCAGTTTCTTCTTCCTGCAATATCGGGAATTCCTCGTCGTGGTCGAAATGAATACTGCTGACACGGACATCTTCATAATTTTCATAGTACAAATTGCTAACACATCGCTCGAAGTCCGGTTCTACACTTCGAAACCGAACTGTAGACATCATCACTACAGTCGGATCAATCAAATCCTTATCAGGTGTAAAGTGAAATCCAGAGTGAAAGCCGTCGTGCAATTCAAGATAGGCATATTTCGCTGTTCTGGTGCCCACCTTGAGTAAAATATCACTATCACGAGTCGAGAGACTGGCCATTTGCAAATCTGAAAACACAGATTTCCAGTTCGGTGACTGAGACCGGAAGTCTACTTCAATACCGCTTTTAAAACGTTGCTGCGTGACCAGTTTGAGTTGTAGATCACGTCCAGCGGACTGGTAAAAAATCGCTTTTCCAAACCGGGGGATTTCATGCTCCATTTCACAGTGCAGGGCTGTCGCTACAGTCATTTGCCAGCGAGATTCTTCCATTGGTGCAAGATACCGACGCTCTTTGGCAAATACAGGATTCAGGCTTGTCAAAAGACAGATTAATAGTAGTACACGGCCTAGCATTGATCGCACCAGAGTGGTTGTTACTCTGTTTATCGGTTAAATAAGCAATATCTTTAGATACTTTTTGATAAATTCAGGTCAGGAAATGCGATACCAGTTCAGAGAATTTCTGTGGTTGTTCAGCATGTAACCAGTGTCCGGCATTCCTTATGGTTTCGATTCGCGCATTGCTAAAGGTTTGATTGATGACCGCAATGCCACGATCATCAACATAGTCAGAATTTTCACCTCGAATAAATAGCGTAGGAATGCCGATTGGTGCAACGGCTTCTAAAGGAAAATCTAGTAGAGAATTCATCTGCTGCTGTATGACCTGCCAGTTGACCTTCCAGCACCAGCTATCATCTGTCCTTGCCAGGTTTTGCAAAAGGAAGCCGCGTAACATTGGATCACTAATATCAGTGGCTAGCGTTTTATCTGCCTGAGATCGGCTGCTTATCTGATTCAAATCTATCGCCAGTATCGCTTTGATCAAACTGGAATGGCTATGTTGATAAGTTACCGGGGCGATATCAGCTACAACGAGGTTCGAAATACTCTGCGGGTATCGGAGGGCATATAGCATTGCTACTTTACCGCCCATACTATGCCCGATAATGTTGCAGCTATTCAGGTCGAGATGACCAGCGAGGGCCCGGACATCCTCGGCCATCAATTCATAATTCATCAGCGAATCATGGAAAGAATTGCCATGATTTCGTAAATCCACTGTATAGACAGTAAAGTCTTCGGCAAACTGTTTCGCCAGTGACTGCCAGTTCTTACTCGAACCAAACAAACCGTGCAGAATCAGCAGCGGTTCACCCTGCCCGAGCTGTGTATATTGCAGTAATTGAGTCATAGCTAAAGAAATGGCCGGGTAGTACCATGCGGCTATTTAGCATTATTTTTTCTTCGGAATATACAAATCAGTAATAGTTCCTTCAGCCATCTCCGCGGCAAAGTTAAAAGTTTCAGAAAGTGTAGGATGCGCATGGATGGTTAAACCGATATCTTCTGCATCGGCGCCCATTTCGAGAGCGAGTACAGCTTCGGCAATTAACTCACCTGCATTCGGACCAACTATACCAGCGCCCAGGATACGTTTAGTTTCCTTATCGAACAATACCTTGGTCATACCTTCGTCGCGATCCAGACCGAGCGATCGACCACTTGCCGCCCATGGAAATGCGCCTTTGACGTATTCAATGCCCTGCGCCTTTGCTTCAGTTTCACTCAACCCCATCCATGCGACTTCAGGGTCGGTATATGCCACTGACGGTATTGTCAATGGTTCAAAGAATGATTTCATTCCTGCGATAACCTCTGCAGCGACCTTAGCTTCATGGGTTGCCTTGTGCGCTAACATTGGATTTCCGACAATGTCACCAATTGCAAAGATGTTGGCAACATTAGTTCGCATTTGATTATCTACAGGAATAAAGCCGCTTTCATCGACCTTAATTCCTGCATTGTCGGCACCAATCTTGAACCCGTTTGGTCGCCGCCCAACAGCAACCAGAACTTTATCAAAGGTTTGCGGTTCTGGCGCTTTATCACCTTCAAAAGTAACTTTCAAACCATTTTTCTGGGCTTTGATTTCTGCTACTTTGGTTTTCAGGTGAATAGCTTTATATTTTTTTGATATGCGTTTGTTGAGAGGACGAACCAGGTCCTTATCACAGCCCGGAATTAGACTATCCATGAATTCAACAACAGTGATCTCAGAACCAAGTGCATCGTATACTGTAGCCATTTCCAGGCCGATAATACCGCCACCAACAATAAGCAGCTTTTTTGGCACATCGCATAAATCCAGTGCATCGGTCGAATCCATCAGGCGAGGATCGTCATTTGGAAAAGTGGGAATTTCGGTAGCCTGCGAACCAGCTGCGATAATACAGTGCTGGAAACTGATATTGATTTTTTGTCCATCCTGTTCAACCACCAGCGTATTAGCATCAACAAAACTGCCAACCCCGGCAATCACTTCGACCTTACGTTGTTTGGCAAGATTTTTTAAACCGCCGGTTAATTTGGTCACAACCCGTTCTTTAAAACCACGAATACCATCTATATCTATCTTCGGTTTACCAAACTCAACACCGTTGACTTTCATATGATCGGCTTCGTTGATTACCTGTGCTGTGTGAAGTAGTGCTTTAGAAGGTATGCAACCGACGTTAAGACAAACCCCACCAAGCGAATCGTAGCGCTCAACCAGAGTAACCTTTTTACCTAGATCTGCCGCCCTGAATGCAGCGGTGTATCCACCCGGACCTGCGCCTAAAACGAGAATTTCTGTATCCATATTTATCCTTTTATCGTATGTTGATGGCTAATTTACGTTAGAAATTTAAATTAATACTCTTCGAATATCCGCAATGGTTCGACTAAGATAACTGACAAAACGAGCACCCTGTGCTCCATCAATAACTCGATGATCGTATGATAACGCCAAAGGCAAAATTAATCCCGGTCTGAAATTGCCATTGTCCTCATAAACCGGCTGCATTTTAGCTTTGCCTACTCCCAATATGGCCACTTCAGGTGCATTCACGATCGGCGTGAAATGTGACCCTCCGATACCGCCGAGGCTTGATATCGAGAAGCATCCACCCTGCATATCGCTGGGCGAAAGTTTACCTTCACGGGCACGACCGGCCGTAGTAGACAGCTCTTCGGCCAGATCAAACAGGCCTTTTTGATCGACCTCCCGAATAACTGGCACCACCAGCCCATTGGGCGTATCGACCGCCACGCCAATATTGAAATATTTTTTTAGAATCAGGCGTTCACCGCCACTGTCCAGAGAGGCATTGACTTCGGGAAAATTCTTTAGAGCAGCTACAGCCGCTTTCATCAAAAATACCAAAGGAGTTAACCTTACACCGCTTTGCTCAGCTTCTTTTGCTAGCGACTTTCTGAAAACTTCAAGTTCAGTGATATCCACCTCGTCAAACTGGGTTACATGCGGTACGGTTACCCAGCTTCGATGTAGATGCGCAGCTGAGATTTTTCTAATGCGATTAAGATCGATTGCTTCGATTTCACCAAATTTTGAGAAATCGATATCTGGCATGGCAGCAATCGGTATACCACCTCCAGTAGCTGCAACACCACTGGCTAAAGTTGTTTTGATAAAAGCTTTAACGTCTTCTTTTAATATTCTGCCCTTTGCCCCACTTCCAATAACTCGGTTAAGATCAGCACCCAACTCGCGAGCATATCGTCTAATCGAAGGACTGGCATGAATGAGATTACCTGAGCGGTCTACCGTTTCCACAGCTAGTTTAGGCGGTGGTTTACGTGATTTTCCCAGGGTGGAGGATTCTTCTAACCCCACTTCAACTACTTCGGTATTCCCCTCGGCCGACTCTTCAACTTCTGCTGATTTTATTTCCTCTTTGCCAGTAGTCTCGATAACACCTGTTGTTATCTCAATCGTGGCAACCTCGCTTCCTTCTGAAATTCGATCACCAACTTTGACAATGAGCGTCTGCACCTTACCGGCATAAGGACTCGGAATCTCCATCGTCGCTTTATCAGACTCGAGCACAATAATCGAATCCTCAGCCTGAATTTCGTCACCGGGAGTAATCAAAACTTCGATGATTTCTATCTCGTCGAAATCACCCACGTCGGGTAGATGAATTGTCTTTATCTCTGCCACTGCTTATCTCCTTCGCAGAACGCTAAACGCTCATCGGATTGGGTTTTTCCGCATCAATACCGTATTTCCTAATGGCTTGCTGAACAATTTTTACATCGATTTCGCCGTCGTCAACCAGCGCTTTAAGTGCAGCAATGACGACATAAAAGCGGTTTACTTCAAAGAATATTCGCAGATTATCACGTGTATCACTACGACCGAAACCATCTGTCCCTAAAGTAACAAACCGGTTCGGTATAAATTCACGCAATTGACTGACAAAAGCCCGCGTGTAATCGGTTGCCATCACTGCAGGGCCCTTGCGACCCTGCAACTGTGTTTCCAGGTAACTCTTACGTGCTTTTTTTGTCGGATGCAATTGATTCCAGCGCACACAGTCGCTTGCTTCGCGTGCAAGTTCATTGACACTGGTGACACTCCAGACGTCGGCATTAATGTCAAAATCATTTTTCAAAAGCGTTGCTGCTTGGATGACTTCGCGTAAAATTGTTCCAGATCCCATGAGCTGAACTTTTATTCCTTTCTCATCTGTTTCCCGGAAGCAATAAATTCCCTTGACAATCCCCTCTTCCACCCCTGCGGGCATGGCTGGATGAGGATAGTTTTCATTCATCACTGTTATGTAGTAAAACACCTTATCGTGAAGTTGATACATGCGTTTCATACCATGCTGAACAATTACCGCCAGCTCGTAGGCAAAAGTGGGATCATAAGAGACGCAATTCGGTATGGTTCCGGCGACAATAAGACTATGACCATCCTGATGCTGTAATCCCTCACCGGCCAGTGTCGTTCGCCCTGCGGTTCCACCCATGAGAAATCCACGTGCCTGCATATCACCCGCTGCCCAGGCAAGATCCCCGATACGTTGAAAGCCAAACATTGAATAATAAATATAAAACGGGATCATGCTGATGCCATGAGTACTATAGGCCGTTGCAGCCGCAATCCATGACGACATTGCCCCGGCTTCGTTAATACCCTCTTCCAGAATTTGACCTTTTTTGTCTTCGCGGTAGTACATCACCTGATCGGAATCCATGGGTTCGTATAGTTGCCCTTTAAAGGAATATATACCCAGTTGTCTGAACATACCCTCCATACCGAAGGTACGCGCTTCATCGGGCACGATTGGAACAATATTTTTCCCAATCTGTTTATCACGAGCCAGTGCCGAAAGGATTCGAACAAAGGCCATTGTGGTTGAGAAATCACGTTCACCACTATCCTGCAACAGGGCATCGAATAATTTTAAAGCTGGGATAGCCAATGGTTCCGAGGTATCGGTTCGGATCGGCATATACCCACCAAGGTTGTCTCGTTGTTTCTTCAGATACTCAAATTCCACACTGCCTTCTGGAAAACGGTAAAACGGTGTTTCCGAAATCTCGTCATCGCTAATCGGTATATTAAATCGATCGCGGAATGCCTTAAGTGCCTGCTCTCCCATCTTTTTTTGTGAGTGGGTTATATTCTGACCTTCTCCAGCTTCCCCCATTCCATAGCCTTTTACAGTTTTTGCCAGGATGACAGTGGGTCGATCTTTATGTTCGATTGCTTCTGCATAGGCTGCATACACTTTGTGTGGATCGTGTCCTCCCCGATTGAGACGCCAGATATCTTCATCGGACATATCGGCGACCATTTCTTTCAATTCCGGATATTTCCCAAAAAAGAATTCTCGTGTGTAAGCGCCACCTTTGGCTTTATAAGACTGATACTCGCCATCCAGCGCTTCTTCCATGCGTTTTTGCAATAGCCCGTCTTTATCTTTGGCTAAAAGTGGATCCCAGTAAGAGCCCCAGATAACCTTGATGACATTCCAGCCAGCGCCGCGAAATACCGCCTCAAGTTCCTGAATAATCTTGCCATTACCTCGTACTGGGCCATCGAGTCGTTGCAAATTACAGTTGATCACAAACACCAGATTATCGAGATTCTCTCGCGATGCCAGAGAAATAGCGCCCAGCGATTCGGGTTCATCCATTTCGCCATCGCCCATAAAAGCCCAGACCTTGCGATTCTGAGACGACTGGATCTCACGGTTTTCAAGGTATTTCATAAACCGAGCCTGGTAAATTGCCATAATTGGCCCCAGCCCCATCGACACGGTCGGGAACTGCCAGAAATTCGGCATTAACCATGGATGCGGATACGAAGACAAGCCGTTTTCGTTAAGTGCCTCCTGACGGAATGCCTTGAGTTGATCTTCGCTTAATCTACCTTCGAGGAAGGCACGGGCATATACGCCGGGTGCCGAATGCCCCTGAAAAAAAACCAGGTCGCCTTTATTCTCCTCGGTCGGTGCACGGAAAAAATGATTAAAGCCCACATCATATAAGGTTGCAGCGGAGGCAAAACTGGCGATATGACCGCCGAGCTCTGAAGATATCCGATTAGCATGGACGACCATCGCAGCTGCGTTCCAGCGAATCACCGATCGAACGGTGTGTTCGATAGCCTGATCACCGGGAATCGGCCTTTGTGTAGAAGTAGGAATGCTATTAACGTAAGCTGTGTTTGCCGTATAAGGCAAATAAGCTCCAGAGCGACGAGCCTTATCGATAAGTTTTTCTAAAAGAAAATGTGCGCGCTGTGGTCCCTCACGCTCAAGTACCGAGTCCAGAGACTCGACCCATTCCTGAGTTTCCTGTGGATCGATATCGTTTTCATCTACCATTGGTCTTTTACCTTTCGGGTAGTTGCCTGCTACTATGTGAATATGACGATATTAATTCGGCGATTCATCGGCCCAGACTGCCAACCTATGATCGAGAAAAATAATCATTGATAATGCCGGGCATTATACGGCATATTTAACATTCGGTATTTATACCCTCATAATTTTTTACAATATAATTATTGCAATTTTCTAAACTGACTTAACCCTATGGACACTCTCAGTATCATCAAACCAGATGACTGGCACCTACACCTGCGTGACTCGCCCTATCTACAGAAGATTCTAGTACATAGCGCAAATCAATTCGCACGAGCGATTATCATGCCGAATCTAACTCCGCCGGTACGCAACAGTAATGATGCTGAATCCTATCGACAAAGAATTCTATCTGCCTTGCCACAAGGCAGTAATTTTCAACCTCTAATGACATTATATCTTACTGACAATACATCCCTGGACGACATACATCAGGCAGCAGAAAGTAACAGTATCGTGGGGTTAAAACTTTATCCTGCAGGTGCGACCACTAATTCTGATGCAGGCGTAACTGATTTAAAAAAGATGTATCCTGTGTTCGATGCCATGCAACAGCGTAATCTGGTGCTACAGGTTCATGGTGAATCCAACAAAAAGGAAGTTGATATTTTTGATCGCGAAAAAGTTTTTATCGAAGATAGTCTTGATCCAGTACGTCGGCAATTTCCAGAACTACGCATTGTTTTTGAACACATTACTACAGCTGATGCGGTAGACTACGTAAGTTCTGAAAACAGTCACCTGGCAGCAACTATTACTCCCCATCACTTGTTGATAAACCGTAATGATCTGTTTACAGGTGGCATTCGACCGCATCATTACTGCCTGCCTGTCGCGAAAAGAGAGCAGCATCGACTCGCATTGATTACTGCAGCGACAAAAGGTAAAGCGAACTTTTTTGCAGGAACCGACAGTGCCCCACATGCCAGAAATAAAAAAGAATCATCCTGCGGTTGCGCTGGTATTTACTCTGCCTTTAGTGCCATTGAGCTGTATGCTGAGGCTTTTGAGATTTCACAGAATTTTTCTAATTTTGAGGCATTTATGAGCCTTAATGGGCCGACATTTTATCAGTTGCCCGTCAATCAGGATAAGATAACAATACAAAAGTCGTGCTGGACTTTGCCAACGACTCTGAATTACGTCGACGATGAGCTTATACCATTTAAAGCGGGGCAGACATTACAGTGGCGGCTGATCGAAAATGCCTGATCTGACTCCAATTGCTCATCGTTTCAGAGGATACCTGCCGGTTGTAGTAGATGTCGAGACAGGCGGATTCAACGAACAGACCGATGCACTGTTACAGATCGCAGCTGTCATTGTCGACCGAGATGAAAAAGGACAATACTATTGCACGGAAACAGTTTCCTGCCATGTGAACCCTTTTAGCGGCTCGAGGCTCGACCCGAAATCAATGGAAGTAAACGGAATAATAGTTGATCATCCATTTCGCCTCGCTGTCGACGAGAAAGTAGCCTTACCTAAAATATTCAAACCGGTACGTACCGCGCTAAAAAAGCATAATTGCACCAAAGCAATCCTGGTTGGCCATAACGCACATTTCGATTTAAAATTTATCAATGCTGCTACACAACGCTGTGGCATCAAGCGAAACCCTTTCCACCCTTTCAGTACTTTTGATACAGTTTCGTTATCTGGTCTGGTTTATGGGCAAACAGTACTGGCGCGTTCTGTAAAAGCTGCTAATCTTGACTGGAATGCAGACGAAGCACATTCAGCCATTTATGATGCAGAAATGACGGCCCAACTATTCTGTAAGATAATTAACGATATCCCTTTTACTCCGGGCGATGTAAAATCCTGAGCCATCCGCGGCCATAATTCATATCTAACTATAATTCATTGCGCAAAGAAGACCTTTCCATCATCGTAGTTGACGACCTCCAGTTTAGCCGGGAAGTGGTGAAATCAGCACTGACTAAAGCTGGATTTGGCGATATTCGCACAGCATCGTCAGCGGATGAGGGTATGTTTTTGCTAAACGAAAAGCGGGCCCACGTAGTTCTTGCAGACTTCTGGATGCCGGGAATGAATGGCCTCGAGATGACCGACCTGATCAGACGTTGGGACGAAAACAATGATCGTTATACCGGCATAGTATTGCTCACTGCTGAAGATACCACATCTAGTATTGTTGTCGCGTTTGATAGAGGTGTTGATGATTTCGTTTCAAAATCAGCAAGCCAGTTTGAATTAGCAGCTCGAGTTTACGGTGCCGCCAGAAATGCTTTCCAGCAAAATGAATTGCGTGAACGTACAAGAATGATAAGCAATCAGTTCATGCGTGTTAAACAATTCTGTTTGCAGGATCCAGAAACAAATTTGCCTAATCGAGTTCAGCTTGAGTCACACTTAAAATCTCTTATCGATCATTGTGTATCAAGAGGAGGTGGCCTTGCTGTTGGGTTGATTGAAGTAGAGTCGGAAGATTCTATGCTGCGTCCGGGTACACTGAAAACTATTGCTAATTCACTGCAGTTAGCCATTCGACCAATGGATACGGTATCGAGATTTGATTCTAATACATTCGCTGTTTCAATCTATTATGATGATCCGGAAGTATTTAATATCAACCTGTTTCATCGCCTGATTACCAGTATTAAACGGCATACACACCAGACTAGTGACGAAGGCAAACCCCTGAAAATCTCAACCGGTATATGGTATGGACACGAACTCGATCCACAACCGTCTACACAGACGATAATTTCTAAGGTGCAGAACTCAATGGAAAGAATTAGTTAAAAAGCCCCGATTAAAACAACCGAAGCTATTACTGAAGTAGTGGTTTAATTTTTAGTTCACTTTTTTCTCAAGTGCTGCTTTGGTCATTTTCTCCAGCTCGCCTGATTGGTGCATCTCGAGTGTAATATCACAACCACCAATCAGTTCGCCATCGACATAAACCTGTGGGAATGTCGGCCAGTCAGCAAATCGTGGTAAGTTCTGAAAAATTTCCGGATCACTCAAGACATTGACAAAGGCAAATTCAATTTGCAGAGACTTAAGAGCTTCCGCTGTTCGGCTGGAAAAGCCGCATTGCGGCAATTGTGGTGTACCTTTCATGTAAATGATTACAGGGTGACCCTCTACCTGCTGTTTTATACGTTCGAGAACGTCCATCAACTTTCCTCTCAATAACTGACTAATTTACTAGGTTATTATGATATCTGCTTTTCATGTGAATTAACAAGCATTGTGTTATATATGTTGCTGCAACCAGTATTCAAGCAATGCGCTATGCCAGAGCTTACTACCATTCAGCCTGGTGAAATGCTGCTCCGGTTCTGCGAGTAATTTATCGTGATAGGTTCTATTAAAAATTCCACGTTCCCGGCATGCCTGACTATTCAACGTATCAGCCATAAATTGATAGAAATCACCTCTGACATACTTTAAGGCAGGCATGGGGAAGTATCCTTTGGGCCTGTTAATCACTGCATCGGGAATTTTATCACGTGCAATTTCTTTCAGGATGCCTTTGCCATGATGCTTAAGCTTTAGTTCTGGCGGACAGGCAGATGCGAGTTCAACCAGATGATGATCAAGAAAAGGCACCCTGGCTTCAAGCCCCCAGGCCATTGTCATGTTATCGACTCGCTTAACAGGATCGTCGACCACAAGCGTAGTCACATCGAAGCGTAGTACAGCGTCCATGAAAGTGTCAGCATGTTCACTATTTAATGCCTCTTCAATCAATGTGGCGGTATAGTCATGTCCGTGAAAATCAGAGCTCACAGTTTGCAAAAACTCCTCGTGCTCGCGATCAACATAATGGGGAGCAAATCGTTGCAATGGATTTCCGGCCTCGGCCAACATACGCCCATACCAGAAATATCCTGCAAAAACTTCATCTGCTCCCTGGCCACTTTGCACCACTTTGACTGATTGAGAAACCTGCTCTGACAATAGATAAAAAGCCACAGCATCCTGGCCAAACATGGGTTCTGCCATGGCTTCAACGGCCTCGGGTAATCTCGCGAGTACCTGATTGTTAGGAATTAGAAATTTATGATGTTCAGTCTGATAACGTTCTGCTACGGGGTCGGAAAATTCAAATTCACTACCTTTTTCTTCAGGTTGATCTTCAAACCCAATACTGAATGTTTTAATCTGACCAGCCCCCGCCTCCGCCAGTAGAGCAACCAGCAGGCTTGAATCAAGCCCTCCCGAAAGCAAAACACCTACCGGAACATCCGCTATATCAATGCGACGTTTGACTGCCTCGATCAATGACGCGTGTATTTTCTCATTCCACTCCTGGCTGGTTAACGCATTCTCTGGCCGATGAGCTTTCAGTAGCCAGTATCTTTGTTCGTTTATAATACCATCGGAATCGACGAGCATCTGGAAACCGGGACGAAATTTTCTAACTCCTTTTAACAGGGTCCGAGGTGCTGGAATCACCGCATGCAGACTGAGTTGATAATGAAGCCCTACAGGGTCAATAGAAGTATCACATTCGCCGGTAGCTATTAATGCCTGAGGATTAGAAGCAAAATAAAAACCACGACCTGTCTGCATATAATATAGCGGCTTTATGCCGAGACGATCACGCGCCAGGAAAAGAGATTTCTTCAGTCTATCCCAGATCGCAAATGCAAACATACCATGCAGTTTTTCGGTACAGGCATCGCCCCATCGGGCATAAGCGTTAATAATCACCTCAGTATCACTATGCGAGCGAAACTGATAGCCTTCTGCAATCAATTGTTGACGTAATTCCGGGTAGTTATAAATCGTACCATTAAAAACAATGAAATAACGTTCAGCGACATCCTGCATCGGCTGATGCCCGTGCCTGGATAGATCGATAATAGAGAGCCTTCTGTGGCCCAGCAACACCGCATCTTCACTCCAGAAGCCTTCATCGTCCGGACCACGTCGTGCTACCTTTTCTGACATGGCAATAGCAACTGCTCTGTCGACTGGCTCATCGACAAAACTTAACGCACCATACAACCCGCACATACAACCTCACAAATTTTGATATCTATGATAAATTTCAACGACTTAGCAGAGATTCATTGCACCGCATTCAGAAAGTCCCTTTTCTCCACCGCGTGCAACGAGGAAGGTAGACCTGCAAGTACAATATCTATCCCCTGTATTCTAAACATATAATTTCTGGAGTCATCAAAGAATCCTTTAAAATCAATACCGGGAACTATTATTGCCGGCTTTGTAGTTGCCATTGTGCCGATGTTATCGATAAACCAAAACCGTCGCATTGATGGCTTCACGTACGAACACGCTGTTATCGGTGCCTACGCTATTAGGTGTAACAGCACAGGGACATGGAATGCTGTTCTGACCTTCCAGCCAAAACGCAATAACTAGAAGCCTCGCTATGCGGGGCTTTTTTATTTCGAAACTACTTGAATTTGCTGTAAATAAGCGTATGTTTGAGCGTTTTTTTCACGGCAGCAGCTATGACCAAGCATTTAGTTTCAGCTTATCAGTCTTTGCCAATCAGCTTTGTCAAAGGTGACGGCGTATACCTCTGGGATCAGAATGGCGAGCAGTACCTCGACGCGCTTTGCGGCATTTCCGTGACCAGCCTGGGACACAATAATCCGGTAGTAACCAGAGCTATTCAGGAGCAGGCAGCTACACTAATCCATACCTCAAATCTATATTCTATCGAATGGCAACAGAAGCTTGCAGACAAGATTTGCTCGTTGTCATTGATGGATAAAGTCTTTTTTGGTAATTCGGGAGCAGAAGCCAATGAGGCAGCGATCAAACTTGCCCGTTTATACGGTAATAGGCAGGGTATAAAAGATCCTCAGATTGTTGTGATGGAGCATAGCTTTCACGGTAGAACGATGGCGACTTTGAGTGCTACAGGTAGTCGAAAAGTTCAGGCCGGGTTTGAACCGCTGGTTTCGGGATTTGTCAG
Source organism: Gammaproteobacteria bacterium (assembly GCA_024222685.1). Classification (GTDB taxonomy): domain Bacteria; phylum Pseudomonadota; class Gammaproteobacteria. The sequence continues at coordinate 31,899 of JAAEOZ010000102.1, forward strand.
GGCGCCATTTAACAATTTAGAGTCTATTGAGGCAATCGCTGAAAACAATAATAAAGTTGTTGCTATTCTCGTGGAGCCGGTTCTGGGGGAAGGTGGCATCATTGTTCCCGACCCGGGGTATCTGGCTAAGCTAAGAGAAATTTGCGACCATAATAACTGGTTGTTAATGCTCGATGAAATTCAGACCGGTATCGCCCGTAGCGGTAAAATGTTTGCTTTTCAACACAGCAATATAACACCTGACGTTATGACACTGGCAAAAGCACTCGGAAATGGTATGCCGATTGGTGCATGTGTTACTTACGGAAAAGCTGCAGATATTATACAACCCGGAAATCATGGGTCCACTTTTGGTGGTAATCCTCTGGCATGTCGTACCGCGTTATCTGTCCTCGAAACCATTGTCGATCAGGATATAACTGGCAATGTTGTTGCTCGAAGCAAGCAGCTTATAGATCTGTTACAGCAGGGACTAAGAGAGAACAGCCAGATTAAACAAATTCGTCATTTGGGTCTTCTGATCGGAATTGAATTAAATCAAAACTGCCAGACCATTGTAAAGCAGGCTCTTGATCAGCACTTGTTAATTAATGTCACTGCTGAAAAAGTCATTCGCCTGTTACCACCTCTTATCATTGACGAACAGCAAACTGCAGAGATTGCCGAAAAAGTTATCCACTGCATAACCACATTCCAGCCTGACTATATATCATAATGACTACTCGACACTTCCTGAGCCTGCTCGATTTTTCCAGCAGTGAATTAACAGAACTCATCGGTCACGCTATCGATGTTAAGCAAAAACTCAAACGTGGTATTCAACATCGCCCGCTGGAAGGTAAGGCGCTGGCAATGATATTTGAAAAATCTTCAACGCGGACCCGTGTGTCCTTTGAAACAGGCATGTACCAGCTGGGCGGCCATGCCATGTTTCTTTCACCGCGTGACTGTCAGCTAGGTCGTGGTGAATTAATAGAAGACAGCGCTCGGGTTATCTCCAGTATGGTTGATTGCATTATGGCCCGAACCTTCGGCCACGAGCGGCTTGAGTTGCTGGCTGAACATTCATATACGCCGGTAATCAACGGTTTGACAGACTATCTACATCCCTGTCAGTTACTTGCGGATATGCAGACCTGGTTTGAGCAACGAGGAAATATCGACGGGGCTACTGTTGCCTGGATTGGTGATGGTAATAATATGTGTCATTCCTATATCAATGCCGCTATTCGATTCAACTTTAAACTTAACATCGGTTGCCCGGTCGGGCATGAGCCCTGCGATAGTCTTGTACAGTCTGCCGCTGATCGAGTTCGGGTTTTTCATTCTGCTGCAGAAGCTGCTGAGAACGCCGATCTTATCGTCACAGACGTTTTCGCCAGTATGGGACAGGAACAGGAACAGCAGGAACGCCTGAAAACTTTTGACGAATTTCAGGTCTCTGCTGACATCATGGCGAAAGCCGATAAAGATGCTTTGTTCATGCACTGCCTTCCTGCACACCGTGGTGAAGAAGTAACTACAGAAGTTCTCGAAGGAAGTCAGAGTGTTGTCTGGCAGGAAGCAGAAAATCGTTTGCATGCCCAGAAAGCGCTACTTGAATTTTTAATGCAGTAGCCTTATTCGATTACTTCAATTCTATTTCGTCCCTTATTCTTTGCCAATTTGAGCGCATTATCAGTCTTGCCAAGTAATTCTCTGGATGATGTCATCGGCGTCGATAGCTGACTGCTTAACCCGGCACTAAAGGTGAGATACTGATTAGTTTTACTCTTACAATGCTCAATCTGTAATTCAGCCAGTTCTTTTTCTACACGTAGTATTAGTAACCTGGCGTTTTCGCAGCTCATACCGGGCAGAATTAAGGCGAATTCTGCACCATTCAAACGAGCCACGGTCTGGCTTTGATGTGTTATTTCAGCCAACAATAGATTAGCAATCATACATAAATTTTTATCTCCAAGTTCCTGCCCGTATGCGATATTGTATTCATGATAGTAATCTATATTGAGACGAATTACAGATATCGGACTAGTGGTTGTCTGATACTCTCGCCATACTTCTTCGAGGCGAACTCGAAATGCACGGTAATTTGAAACACCTGTAAGCTCGTCAGTAGTTGATATTTTCTCCAGAGCTTTATTCGAGCGTGAAACGGAATCGAGTAGTTTTTGAAGATCTTCGACAAGCGTTTCATTATCAAATCGGTAGTAGAGTGCATCGTTAAGTAACACATTCATCCGTTTAACGCTCATCGAACCAACGGTAATCATAAATATATATAAAGCAGTTAAAATGTAACCATCTGGTGTTTGTTGCAGGAAAAGCCAGAGCGTTACTGGAACCACCATGGTTAGTAGATAGCTGATATAAACCAGTAGCGACGTAGATAAATAAGCAATGGCACCCATACTCAAACCCAAAAGCACCGAGTGCAGTATAATTTCCAGATTGATGGTGACATAAGGCATTAGCCAGGCTGCACCACCCCCTTGCATTAAACCCGTAATAACTACACCTAAATAAAAACGGTTACGCCAGATCAAATGAGGGAAATATTTTTTATTTTCTATCTTCTGATATTTGCACAATAAGTAATAGCGTGCTGACAGCACGGCACAGATTCCACCAAACCAGAGTATGACCCACTGCTGACGACCCTGTATTGACAGTTCTATGTACGCCAGTATCGACATAACAGTCGAAATAAACAGGGTGATAAGAATACCGACTTTTACACGGCTATAAAGAAAACTGACCAGCTCCTGTTGCTGTAACTGGAAACTGCTGACCGGCTTATCACTATCGACAATACTGCTATTAATTTTTATTTACCTATAAATCAGGAGATATCGTACTGAGCGTAAATCATATAATATAATTCGATAACATAGCTGAATTGAAAATATACATAACATTATGAGCGACAATCAGGCATTCGTACAATGGTTTAGAGGTGCAGCGCCTTATATAAAGGCGCACCGCAAAAAAACCTTTGTCATCATGATAGCCGATGAGTTTATCCATTCGGAACAATTTATCGGACTAGTACACGATCTCGCTTTACTAAATCACCTCGGTATCAAGCTGGTCATTCTGCATGGTAGCCGAAAAAGTATCGATCAGCACCTGAGTAAAAATAATATCGACTCGGCATTTAACTGCAATATTCGCATCAGTGACAGCAAATCTCTGCCCCATATTGTCCAGGCAATAAATGAAGTCAAGACTTATCTTGAGTCGCAATTATCTATGGGCCTTCTGAATACACCAATGTCAGGGTCAGACATCTCCCTGGTTAGTGGAAATTTTGTTACTGGCATGCCGCTAGGGGTAATCGATGGAATTGATATGCAACACTCCGGCAAAGTGCGCGATATTAAACACGAAGTCATTAACGAACTGCTGGATCAAAACCACGTCATTCTACTGTCTAACTTGGGATACTCACGCACTGGCGAAGTATTCAATTTACCTGCTGAAGAGCTGGCGAGCGAAGTTGCCCAGGCTTTGCAGGCAGACAAGCTGATTTTTATTCAACACAGGAGTGATGATCACAACTGGGCCGATACGCTCTCTACAGAGGAATGTCGGCATCTTATCGAAAACGAAAATACAGATTTTGACTACAGAAGTTTATTGCGTCAGGCAGTCCAGGCGATTCAATCAAACGTTAAACGCGTACACATCATTAATCAACAGGTAGATGGTGGGCTAATCATGGAGCTTTTTACGCGAGATGGTTGTGGAACCATGATTACCAATCTCTTTTATGAAGGCATACGAGATGCCGATATAAACGACGTCGGAGGTATTCTTGGTTTAATCCAACCTCTGGAGGATGGTGGAATACTGGTAGAAAGATCAAGAGAACAACTAGAGCTTGAGATTGGATATTTTCAGGTGATAGAAAAAGATGGCATGATCATCGCCTGTGTCGCCTGTATTCCTGAAGAATCCAGTCAGTATTGCGAGCTGGCTTGCCTCGCAGTACACGAAAGCTACCGAAATGCAGGTCTTGGTGAACGGCTCTTACAAAAAGTAGAGCACCTATCACGACAAAGGAATATTCGACTACTATTCACTTTAACAACGCGTACTTCACACTGGTTTCTTGAGCATGGATTCGTCGAAGCCCCGGATTTCCCGTTACCACCACACAAGCAGACAAGCTATAACCAGCAGCGATCATCCAAAGTAATGAGTAAACAAATTTGAAATGACTTACGATCTAAGTAACTATCTGGTTATCGGTGTGTCTTCCAGGGCGCTATTCGATCTTAATAAAGAGAACGAGATTTACGAAAATGACGGGCTGGAAGCCTATTGCAAATATCAGCTTGATCACGAGAACGATATTCTCCAGCCCGGTACTGGTTTTGCTTTGATCGAGTCGATGCTGCGCATCAATAGAATTGATAAAGACCAGCGTCGAACAGAAGTTGTCATAGTATCTCGTAATTCAGCCGATACCAGTTTACGCATATCCAACTCGATAAATCACTACGAGCTTGATATTACACGAGCTGCTTTTACTGGCGGCGAACCTGTAGCCAAATATCTAAACGCCTTTGACGTCGATTTGTTTTTATCGGCTACAGAAGAGGATGTACAGGCTGCTGTTGAGTCGAATGTCGCCTCTGGGTTGATTTACGATGGTCCTGCGGATAACAAAATGGATCCACTGCAACAGATTCGAATCGCTTTCGATGGTGACGCCGTATTATTTTCCGAAGAATCTGAAATGATTTATCAGAACCAGGGACTGGAAGCCTTTCTCGAACACGAAAAGCTGAACGCAGAAAAACCCCTGCCTGAGGGACCATTCGCCAAACTGTTAAAGACTTTGTCCTTTCTACAATTTGAACTTAACAGCAATTACGACAATGGCACTCCACCTATAAGAACGGCACTGGTAACTGCACGTAACAGCCCTGCACATGAACGCGTCATTCGCACATTACGAACCTGGAAGGTAAGAATAGATGAGACATTTTTTCTTGGTGGTGTCTCCAAAGACCGCGTGCTAGCGTCATTTTCACCACATATATTTTTCGACGACCAGCATCAGCATTGTGACGCAGCATCAAAACTGGTTCCTACAGCCAGAGTGCCCTATCGTAAAAATGAAACTGATCAGAGATAATTTAAACTGACAACCGTTAGTCGTCTCGGCGTTGCTTTTCCAGACGTTCGTGTTTTTCCTGGGCTTCTACGGTAAGAGTTGCTATAGGTCTGGCTTCGAGGCGGGACAAGCCAATTTCTTCGCCAGTATCATCGCAGTACCCATAAGTGCCATCGGCAACACGTGACAATGCTGAATCTATTTTATTCACCAGCTTACGATAACGATCCCGTGTGCGTAGCTCCAGTGCAGCATCAGTTTCCAGTGTTGCGCGATCATTAATATCGGGCTCCTGCCAGTTTTCTTCCTTGAGGTGAGAAATAGTATTTTCAGACTCTTTTACTAATTCTGCACGCCACGTCAGCAATTTCTGGCGAAAATATTCCAGATGCATGGGTGACATATATTCTTCTTTCGGCGAAGGTTGGTAGCCTTCGGGTAACTCGACAGTCATTGAGCGAATCTCCTGTAAATGAACGCCAAATATCGAAAACGCCGCGCAGTATAGGCAGGTTTGATACGCACGGCAAGCAATCTAGCACCTTATTTCGAAGCTTTGCAGGAATTCGCGACAAATACCGAATTTCCTGCAGCAAATGCTATAATTGTCACGGTTTTATAATCCGATACATTTCTTAAATAATAGATTAAACCTATACCCATGATTTTTCGTCTGATTTTGCTAACAGCAGTTGTGTTTGCAGTTTTATGGTTGTTAAAGCGCCTGTTTAGCGAGGGTACAGAAGCTAGCACTGAAGCTAAACTCAAAACTGAAAATATGCGCCAGTGTAAATTCTGTGGTACACACGTGCCAGAGTCGTTACTGGTTCTTTCCAACGACCAGCCATATTGCTGTCAGGATCATGCAGACCGAGACCAGTCATAATTTTCGTAACAATACCGGGTATAAACCACGTTCTACCAACTGGACGTCGATACGCCTGCTTAACGTTTATCGATTTGGACTGGCTGCTATCTTTTTCAGTCAGTCCTTTGTAAGCCAGTCACCTCTGCTTAAAATTGCCAATCTGGGCCTGTACTCCTGGACCAGCCTGGGGTTTCTTGTATTGTCACTGGTCTGGGTACTTGCATCGTGGATTGAACGTCGAGGGTTCCATCAGCAGGTACTCCTACAGATATATGGTGATACCATCCTGATCATACTGCTGATGCATGCCTGTGGCGGCATTACCAGCGGTATCGGCATGTTACTAATTATCTCGATCGCGGTCACCGGCCTGCTGGCCGAGCAATCCCTGTCCATTATATTTGCTTCATTAGCCTCATTAGGGCTACTTGCCGAGCATATTTATTCCTCTATTAATATTGCAGGCTATATTGGCACCTCGACACAGGTTGGGATTTTGGGCGCAACATTATTTGCGACTGCTATAGTTACGCGCAAACTGACCTTACGAGTACGAAGCAGTGAGCAACTAATACAGCAGCGTGAACGCGATGTAGCTCTGCTTTCGGCATTGAATCAGGAAATTATTGAAAATCTACAGGCTGGTGTCATCGTACTTGGCAAGAGCTACCACGTACGGCATATCAATCGTGCGGCTACACAAATGCTGCATTTCGAAGAAGATAGATCAATATCACTCAGAATTGATGCGCCACAATTACTCGCTGCACTGGAACACTGGCAACAGCAACCCGATAGAGTAACACCACTATTACCTTCAGAAACTGGCATCGACAACACACAGGTCAGCTTTCATTTACTGGAGAGTAAAAGTCAGGAAAACATTCTGATTTTCATCAACGATGTTTCCACCATAAAAAATAGTATGCAGCAGGCAAAACTCGCCTCTCTGGGTCATCTGACGGCAAGCATTGCACACGAAGTCAGAAATCCACTTGGTGCAATTTCCTATGCAGCACAACTGTTGTCTGAGAATTCCGATCTGGCAGATTCAGAACACCGCATGACAGAAATTATTTTACAGCATACACAACGAATCAATCATATTATTGAAGATATACTGAAGATTTCGCGCGGAAACCAGACCGCAATGGAAACAATAAACCTTGAAACCTGGCTTGAGAATTTTACTGCTGAGTTCTGCCTGAGCAACCAGGCAGAAAAGAATTGCTTTGTACTTGAATTCAGTGCGGATGTTTCACTGATATTATTTGACCCCGTACATCTAAATCAGGTAATGACGAACCTTTGTTCGAATGCTCTGAACCATGGCAATACAGAAAAACCTGTGCATATCATTATTAACTCGACTCGCATTCCCTTTCGAATAGAAATTGCTGATGAGGGACCAGGAATTGCAGATGAGAATATAGACAAAATATTTGAGCCCTTTTTTACGACCAGCCATCAGGGCTCTGGACTTGGGCTTTACATTGTCAGTCAGCTCTGTGAATTGAACGACTCTACGATTTCGGTAGAAAGAAATTTGTACAATGGAACCAGTTTTATAATTAATCCCCGTATTCCCCGATCTAAGCCCGTTCTTCAGGAAATCGCATTATGAGCAAAAAGCGTGTTCTTATCGTCGATGATGAACCCGATATCCGAGAACTGCTCGAAATTACCTTGTTACGTATGGGACTTGAAACTCGCTGTGCCGAAGATTACAGCAATGCGACACGTTTACTTAACGGAGAAGATTTTGACCTCTGCCTTACCGACATGAAGCTGCCCGATGGAGATGGGATTTCCCTGGTTGAATATATTCAGCAACATTACCCAAATACGCCAAGTGCAGTGATTACCGCCCATGGCAGTATTGACCTGGCTATCAAGGCTATGAAAAGCGGCGCCTTCGATTTTGTGTCGAAACCGGTTACGCTGGAAACGCTCAGAAACCTTGTCGATAAAGCCCTGACTTTGCCAGACGTACAACAACAGATTAGCACATCGACGACATCAAAGTACCAAATCATCGGCGAATCAAACATTGTCGTCGATCTTAAACGAACAATATCTAAATTTGCACGCAGCCAGGCGCCTGTATTCATAAAAGGCGATTCTGGTACCGGTAAAGAACTCGTGGCGCGCCAGATTCACCTGCAGGGAGCGAGAGCCGAAGCGCCGTTTATAGCCGTAAATTGTGGTGCTATTCCGTCAGAATTGATGGAGAGTGAGTTTTTTGGGCATATGAAAGGCAGTTTTACCGGAGCAACTGCAGACAATATCGGTATTTTTATGGCTGCTAACGGCGGTACCTTATTCCTCGATGAAATCGCGGACCTGCCTTTGGCTATGCAGGTAAAATTACTCAGGGTTATTCAGGAGAAATCAATTCGGCGGGTTGGCTCGCAACAGGAAGAGGCCATCGACGTCCGAATTATCAGCGCTTCCCACAAAGATCTTGAATCAATGGTGAATGAAGGCAGTTTCAGACAAGATTTATATTATCGAATCAATGTCATTGGCGTCACAGTTCCCCCACTTACTGATCGCAGTGATGACATTCCACTTCTCGCGCGTCACATCATTTCCAAACACAATGATGCTAACGCTACACAGACAGATATCAGCCGGGAAGCCATTGCCGACCTGGCAAATTATTCTTTTCCGGGAAATGTTCGGGAACTCGAAAATATTCTGGAAAGAGCGAATGCACTATGTGAAAACGATATGATTACGGCAGATGATCTTCAACTGCCTTCGATCACGCCAACATCCACAACAAATACTGATCTAAGCTCGATAACCCGAACTATTGAAATGGAGCAGATAAAATCAGCCCTCGAAAACCACCGCTGGAATCAATCCGCGACTGCAAGATCACTAGGCATTACACTTCGACAGCTACGTTACAAAGTCGAAAAACTGAAACTTAACAAAAACTGACAATCAATTGTCAATATTTGACATTTTTGTCAAATTAGTTTGGCCTGGTTCTACCTAAAGAAACAGGAAAACTTGTTAGGCATTTGATTTATAACAATAAAATTGTTTTTGCAAAAACTGGCATCTGCATTGCATCCAATTTAGGCATGAACCGACACGGGTCGAATTCTACCGAATCTAAATGAATCAACAACTGAGGAAACTCTAAATGAAAAAACAACAATCTGGTTTTACCTTAATCGAACTGATGATCGTAGTTGCCATCATCGGTATTTTGGCTGCGATCGCACTGCCTGCTTATCAGGATTACACTATTCGTGCTCGTGTTACGGAAGGTCTATCGCTGGCTTCTGGTATCAAAGCGACTGTTGGTGAAAACGTCGCTAACTTAGGCGGCGTTATTGGGGCAGGCGCTTGCCGCGGAGCCAATACTACTGCCGCTGGTGAAGTAAGCGCCATTGCCTGCGCAGACGCGACCGGTATTATTCAGGTAACTATGACTGCCACAGCAGGTAGCGTAGTATTCACTCTAGAACCGTCAGTAGCTAGCACTGGCGCACCTATAGAGTGGGATTGTAATCAAACTGGTTTCGACGCCTATGTACCAGCCGAATGCCGCTAGTAGCCCGGTTATTAAATAACTGAAAAAAGCCCTGCTTGAGCAGGGCTTTTTTTTCCCTGCAGTTGTGCTAGCCAGCCCCCAGGAAAAGACTTCGGCTTAGTCAATACTCGAAAGCATTAGCTTCAGGAAACCACATTTTCATTATTTAAAACCATTTAATATTTCCTACACAACATTTACGCCCAAGTTCGAAAAGTGGGTTAATCAGATAACCGCCCCTTAAAAAAACAAAGGCCAAATGAAAGATTCTGCTTTCCCAATCCAACTACTTAATGAAAGAAGATTGTCTATTCTTACAGCAGCAGGTTTTCTCCTCCTATTACTGTCTTCCCTCTGGCTCTACTGGCCAGGATTATCGGGGACATTCCTGCTGGATCATGAGCTGTGGATTGGCCCGATCGGTAGCCACGGAGGAGTAGTAGACTGGGAAACCTTCAAGCTCTACCTTTTTGAAGAACCTTTCAAACTGCATAACCGCTACCTGGGGCGCCTGACCTTTCTTATTGATGACCAGTACTGGCCAGCTCCTCCATTTAACTTTAAGCGTACTTCCCTGCTAATCCATTTATTAAATGGCAGTTTGCTATTCGCTCTTTGCTTACAGATAGCGCGAATTCTCGATCTTTCAAAAAATCGTAGTTGGGGTTTTGCACTGGCAGCCTCAGCGATATGGATTTTGCACCCGCTCAACCATTCAACCGTGCTTTATGCTTCTCAGCGCATGACCGTGGTGGCTGCTTTTTTTATTCTTCTGGCTCTTATCACCTATATTGCAGGTCGAACGCGGATTGTCCAAAACCCCCGTTTTGGAGCCGCGCTCATTGTTCTATCTCTGTTTGTTCTCACCGCACTTGGAGTACTAAGTAAAGAAATTGCCATAATTATACCTTTATACGTGATACTGCTGGAGTTTACATTACTTAGAAACCATGATCGTTCAACCCTGTGGTATTGGCTAGCATCGATAGGTATCGGACTACCCTTATTGCTTGGGCTAATTTATGGGTTTACTCGGTGGGAAGGCCTTTTCGTTAATAGCTACCTGTTTAGAGATTTTACATTGACTGAACGCCTACTAACTCAGGGTCGCGTCCTGGCAGAGTACCAACGCCTGATCATTCTCCCCTCATTGGAAGGCCTGGGCATATTTCATGACGATTTCGCCGTATCTCGAAGTTGGCTCGAACCCGCATCAACGCTGCTAGCGTGGATAATACACCTGATGTTGATCATTGTAGCAGTCGTATGGCGTCACCGAATCCCTATGATCTCTTTTGCAATTCTATTTTTTTACATCGGGCATCTGCTGGAATCAACAGCAATTGGCCTGGAAATCTATTTCGAACACCGAAACTATGTACCTATGTTAGGAATTTGTCTCGCCACGGCCTATTATTTGATGCGTCCCAGGAAACATTTGAAAATCCTCTGGCCATTAACGGCCATGTCGATTGTATTGTTACTTGCTTTTATGACACGGGTAAACACTACGGTCTGGGAAGATCCCGAACTTCAAATAGAAATTGCATTGATTGATCATCCTGAGTCCAAACGAGCCCAAGGATATTGGCTTGAAAGCCTTATTGCAAAAGGCAGCCTTTCGAAAGCGAATTCAGTGGCAAACACTCTGATTGACCTTTCTCCCAACCTAATTAGTCCCTATCTCCAGAAAGCTACTCTACAATGCCTGACTGGTAAAGACATGCAACCACAAATCAGTAAGCTATTAATGATTGCGCCACTATCAGGTCGAGACACAGCCGCTGCAGGCAATATTAGAAATTTAATGATTGCATCTGATTCACTTGGCTGCCTAACTACACAATCGAATTTTTGGCTGGAACTTGGCCAAGGTTTATTATCCAGTGAAAGGTTTACCGCTGACGTAAAATCGGCACAAAGCGCTATTAGAATGATTACCAGTTATTTATCATCTAAAGACATGACGTCTGTATCTGCAGAACTAATGGAAGAAACTTTGATTAAGATACCAAGTCAGAAATTGGCAATTGCCGTTGCTCGAATTTACACCTACTTGAAAAATGTAGAGAGGGCCAAAAATGCTATACGGATTGCAAAGGAACTTAGACCACCTTTTACTGCAACTAGGGAAAAGTCAGATATGACTATAAACAATTTGGAAAAAAAGATAGCGCAAATAAATTGAGATCTGTGGATGAATCAGCTAGCGTAGCTTCTCAAATGCGAGGTGTCATGAATAAGCCAATAAAACTTATCATCCAAATTCCCTGCTTTAATGAAGGCCAGTCATTACCACAAACCATCCAGGACCTGCCTAAAACCGTAGAGGGTATTGACTGTATTGAAACACTAGTCATCGATGACGGAAGCATCGACGAAACCATCGAGGTTGCACAAAAGCTTGGTGTAACCCACATTATAAGCAACAAGCACAATATGGGCCTCGCTAAAACCTTTCGTCGCGGCCTTGATGAATGCCTGAAACTGGACGCAGATATTATTGTCAACACAGACGGCGATAATCAATACGCCGGAGAAGACATTGAAAAACTGATTCAACCGATATTAAATCACGAGGCCGATATCGTTATCGGAGACCGCGAAACACAGAAGATTCCACACTTTTCGAGGACGAAGAAACTCCTCCAGGCATTAGGTAGCGCCGTTGTCCGGAGACTGGCGGGCATCCATGTGCCAGACACGGTCAGTGGATTCAGAGCTTTGTCCAAAGAAGCTGCCATCAAACTGAACATTGTATCCAACTATAGCTATACCACTGAAATGATCATTCAAGCCGGGAAGAGGGGTATAAAAGTTTCATCGGTGCCGATAAAAACCAACCAGGTAAAACGGAAATCAAGATTATTCAAAAACATACCCGACTTTATTATTAAACAAATGGGCACAATCATACGTATGTATGTCATGTATCAGCCTTTAAGGTTTTTTTTCTATATCGGATTGACACTTTTCATTTTCGGCTTATTACCTGTCATACGTTTTGTCTACTTTTTCTTTACCACAAACGGTGAAGGACATATACAATCACTGATCCTTGGTGGAGTTTTACTGATGATAGGTATTGTTGCTTTTCTTGCCGGCTTCCTGGCAGATATTATTTCTTACAACCGGCAGCTTCATGAAATAACATTAGAAAAAGTGAAGCGATTAGAGCTTAACCAAAAAAAGTAAATTAGAATTCATTCGCAAACGACCTGTTAGTGCTGACTACGGGATAAAGCCACTTTCAGCCAGCCCCGTAGGAATGCAGTTGTTTTTTTGATAACTTGTATTGTTTTTGATATAGATGGAAGGTTAGATTCAGTCAATGAATATATTGGTCACTGGTGGAGCCGGATATATCGGCTCACATATGGTGAAAATCCTCTTTCGTAATGGGCATGATGTCGTTACATTAGATAACCTTTCGACCGGGTATAGAGACGCGGTTAAATATGGAGATTTCATCGAGGGGGATATAGCTGACGCCAATTTATTGGATCGAATTTTCGAACTTAACCAATTTGATGGCGTCATGCATTTTGCCTCATTTATTGAAGTAGAGAGATCGATAAAATTTCCTGCAGACTATTACCTAAATAATTTTTCTAACACTCTCACCCTTTTAGAAGCCATGTTAAGGCACCAGATAAATCATTTTATTTTTTCGTCCTCTGCCGCCATTTTCGGAGAACCAGAATATACTCCTATTGATGAAAAACACCGTAAAAGGCCAATTAACCCATATGGTAAGAGTAAATTAATGGTTGAACAAGTATTAGAAGACTATGAAGCTGCGTATGGTTTCAAGTCGGTTTGCCTGCGCTATTTTAACGCTGCCGGAGCCGATCCTGACGGCGATTTAGGCGAACGGCATCATCCAGAAACACACCTGATTCCATTAATTTTACAGGCCGCATCTAGCCGGCGAGAAACCATTTCGATTTTTGGACAAAATTATAGTACCCCTGATGGCTCCTGCTTGCGTGATTATATTCATGTTGTTGACTTATGTTCTGCACACTTATTGGCATTACAAGGTTTGGTCAATGGCGCAGAAAGTAAATCTTATAACCTGGGTAATGGCAATGGCTTTTCCGTCATCGAGGTAATAGATGTGGCCAGGCAAGTTACTGGGAAAGATATTAAAGTTATTAAAGAGCAAAGAAGGCCCGGAGATCCAGCCAGTTTAGTTGCAGACTCTTCACTTGCAAAATCGGAACTAAAATGGGCTCCCCAATTTAATGACCTCTCGACAATTATTGAACATGCATGGAATTGGGAGATGTATCACTTTAAATAAGGAAATAACTGTAATAATCCTACTAAATTCATAATATCAAATTATCTTGTACCAACGCAGAACCTCCCGTGAATCAAAGTATGATTTATCGTATTCAATTTCGAGATCCATATAAGTCATATTCTGATTCATAGACGAACCTGTCTTTGGAAGGACATTGATGAGGTTGAATATGCCACACTGGAATGGGTAGACTGGTTCAACAATCGGAGACTGTTGGAGAGCATAGGCGATTTGCCACCAGCAGAATTTAAAGACGATAGTCAGCTAATCAACTAATCCGCTTGAAATCGATCCTATAAATCGGCAAAGTGACTGGCATGAAAAATAAAAACTGTCTGAAAGGAATCACACCCCACCTTAGGTTTTTTCTACGGCTTTGTTAACGTCACTATCCCATTAATGCACCTGAGAGATTATTACGATGAATAACGAAGTCGAAAAACAAGTGCGCAGATTTTATGACGAAGAAGGCTGGGTTGCTGACGAGAGCAATACCGTAGCTGAAACCACATTGTTCCGAGACGTAGGTGGCGGTCGCGAAATCTATGACGAGAAGCTTAAGGCAAGCCTTCTCAAGTTGCTGGAAAAGCACGACGGAAGGCTGATGATAGTCGGTAGCGGAGACCTGCCGCAAAGCCATGTTCAAGCGGCGCAACAATTTAATAAAGTCGTTTGCATCGATATCTCCCAACGTGCGCTAGACATTGGTAAGCAAAAGTTAGGTGATAAAGGCACTTACCATCTGGCGTCCATCCTCGAAGCTCCGCTTGTCGACAACTCAGTAGACGCTGTCTTGTGTGCTCATGTGCTCTACCACATAGATCGATACAACCAACAACGCGCCGTTGAAGAGATGATTCGGATAACCAAGACGGGAGGTCGGATCGTTATTATTTATCTGAATCCGAATGCACCACTCATGCTTATTCAGAGGGCATTGAAACTATTCCGCGTCAACAAGCTCTTAGGCAAAGCAAAACTTTATGTCCATAGCTATCCAATCAACTGGTGGAGCCAATTTGAGAGCGATTGCAAAGTTAGTGTGTCAGGATACGACGCCATTAGTACGAATCAGGCGCGGACACTCTTGCCAAACAAGAGTATGAGATCAAAGTTCTTTAATTGGGCTTCAAGGTTCGAAGACAATCACCCCCGTTTAGCAGCAAGACTCTGGAGCTATGTAATAGTTGTGCTCGACAAATCTCATCCATGACCTGTTTTTATTAGCGGCCATGCAGGTGTTCCTCGGCAGCCCAAGAGGTTCCGAACGGCACCAATCGCCTCGAACACGGATTCAGCCCCATCCCCAGGGGTAAAAACTGGTTGCTCTGCTGGATCTAGATCTACTCCGAGCGAGCCGGCATCATCCAGGGGCTTCTGGTCATCTACAATCTTTATGGCATTGGCCCTCATACTTATCTGGTCGATGTGCTATAACGCATTAGCATACAACCGGCAGTCGCGTTATCGAACTAACACCGCAGAAGTGAATAGTGCACTTTGCGGAGGATCCGATGAGTCAGACCTAGCGGTTGTTGGTCAATGACGGTCTTGGATGGGCGATTACCTTCAACTAGCCCGGCAAACCCTTTAACGTGGAAAAGCATTTGAAGGTAATCATCACTTTATCGGTCTCTGTGTTCAGAGCCGCTGTGATACGAGATATCATCGACATCGACACCGATATAAACTACATTCTGATTCATAAACGCGTCGAGCTTTATTTTTGTATAGTACGAAGTACCACTTAGAATTATTCCACAATGAAAATTTCCCTTTGGTAACAGGGAAGTTCCTATATCTTCTATACTTGATGCGAGCTCGTAATCTAAGCTGCCTGGAGGTGTACTGGTGATGATAGGCTCCTTTCATTTCTGGGCTGGTGACTAATTTGATCTCATTTAACAGACAGCTACTGGAGATTACGCTGGCAAAGGTTCAGCAACAAGAGTTGGGTGAAGGTTAACCATTTTCGTATGCAAGATACAAAAGGGGAGGTACTCTGTGTTACATCAAATTTTCCAAGATGGGAAGGAGATAGCACAACGCCTTTCGTGCTTAGCCTTGCCGAGGATCTACAGCAGGAAGGATGGAATATCGATGTATTAGCTCCCCATGCCCCTGACGCATTAAGAATGGAGACTATAAATGGTGTGCGCGTTTCACGCTTCCAGTATTTGTGGCCAGAAAAAGCACAAACTGTATGCTACCAGGGAGGGGCACTTGTCAATTTAAGAAAAAACCCTCTCAACAAGCTAAAACTGCCAATTTTGGTCTTGTTTGAGCTTCTTTCGATGGGTTGGCAGTTGCTAACAAAAAAATATAGCCTCATTCACGCACATTGGATACTACCACAAGGGTTTAATGCCGTGATTTTGGGGAAACTCTTTCATAAGCCTACTGTAGTCACCGTTCATGGTGGTGATATTTTTGGATTACAAGGCAGGGTTATGAGCAGCTTCAAACGATGGGTGTTGGAAAATGCCTCTGCCGTGACAGTAAATAGTGAATTCACAAAAGCAGCTGTATTAGCACAAACATCAAAGATTAATGTTTTGGAAAAAATCCCAATGGGCGTGAGCACCAAACCATTAACTGAAAATCAACAGAGTAGAGTCGACCTGATTCGGCAGAAGTACAAAAGAGTCAACTCGCCTCTTGTGATTTTCCTCGGCCGATTAGTGGAAGAGAAAGGTGTAGGAGATCTGCTCGAGGCGATGCGACTCATTGTGCAAGAGCTGCCTGAAATACAATGCCTGATAGCAGGAGAAGGGCAGGATAAAGATAAATTTCAATCTTACTGTGCCGAGTTAGGCCTGGATGGCAACGTACAGTTTCTGGGTTGGGTACAATTTGAAGAAGTCCCACTTTATTTGGCCGCAGCAGATATTTTTATTGGGACCTCAAAGACAAGTGCTAATGGTTGGGTTGAAGCGCAGGGGTTGACATTCCTCGAGGCAATGGCGGCGGAGACGGTAGTAATTGCAACGGCAAGTGGAGGCATTAAGGAATCAGTCATTCACCAGCAGACAGGTTTCCTGGTTGATGAAGGTTCACCCAGTCAAATCGCTAAAGTTGTATTGAGCGTCAGTAACGACAATTTGAAACCTGGTGACGTCGTGAAGAGAGCAACCAAGCATGTACAGGAGAACTTTTCCAGAAATATTGTAGCAGAAAAATTCGACAATCTTTTTGAAGAACTTGTATGACTTCTTATTTAAACATAACCGTAACGAGATACAATGAATCTGACTCATTGATACTTGAAACGCTCGAAAGCCTGACCAGGCAAGTGAATGTTACTGCCTCTGTTATGTTTTTTGATCAGGATAGCGATTCAAATATCCAGCAGTGTATAGATAAGCTAAGCAATAATAGAATTGACATTACACGGATTATTATACCTGCCATCAGTTTGTCGTACGCCAGAAATCAAGCAATAGATAAATGTCAAACCAGCATATTGCTTTTCATTGACTCTGATGCAATCGCTGAACCTAATTGGGCTGAAATGATGCTAAAGGCTTTCAAGGATAGCGAGGCAGCCATAGTCGGTGGAAAGATTGTTTTAAAGTGGAAAGCAAAACCTCCTTTGCTGGCTAAATCGAATATCGTCAGGGAGCAGTACTCATGCCTTGATCTGGGCGATGACCTGGTGCCATCGTCTAAGGTAATTGGTGCAAGTTTTGGTGTGGATTTGAGCAAATTGGGAAAGCTTGCATTTTTCGATGAAGAGTTAGGTAGAAGGAACGGTATATTACTTGGCGGAGAGGAAACTAATTTATGTAGAAGGGCTATCAAGTCAGGATTAAATGTCTTTTATCAAGGGGGTGCCCTCGTTCACCATCAAGTGTTACTGGAGAGAATCAGCAATCGATGGATTTATAAAAGGCTCTACTACGCTGGTTATAGCAGGGCCCAAAGTGGGGGTACGCCTTCACCTAGCCATTCAAAAAATGCATGGGACTATTTCTTACTCCCAATTTATTTTCCTCCATATTTATTCGGTTACTTCAAGTCAAAATATGATGTTTAGTTGGGGGATGACATGGAGAACAGAATAGTATTAACAAAAGACGAAATAAAACCTCTTGTTGACTCACATTTATATCCAGAATTAATTAGAGGCGAATATGAAGTTAAAGTATGCAAGGCCATCGAATTACTTACTTATAACAGGTTGGACCTGGCTTTTAAACTGGTTTATCTCAATATGCGAAATTACCATGCTTCCTATGCAGAAGAGCTCTATAAAGACCATATTAGGGCTTTTACTTTGGGTACATTCCATGAATATGGAAATGAGGAGAAAAATAACTTTGAGCAGTATCTACTAGATTTCAAGGATATATCTGAAAATATTGAAAACCATGGTTTTGATTCGACACAAACTATCATTCCAATTTCTAGAGATGGTTCTATACTAAATGGGGCACATCGTTTGGCCTGCGCCATATTTCATGATAAGGAAGTCAGTTGTGTTGAGTTAGCCCCCTCCCCACCTCAATATAATTATGAATGCTTTTACAAACGAGGTGTTTCAATCACTAACCTTGAAGTTGCTGTAAACCATTTTATACAGACAGCTAATAATGTATACCTGGCATTTATATGGCCAACTGCCACAGGTAAGGACAAGGAGATTGAGTCAATTTTCAGCAAAATTGTATATAAAAAGGAAGTTCTGCTTAATCTGAATGGTGCTCATAATCTTCTCAGCCAAATTTATGCTGGAGAGGAATGGCTAGGATCGATTGAGAATAACTTTCGGGGATTGGACGCAAAACGGAATAAATGTTTTACAAACTCAAAACACCTAAGAGTGATTGCGTTTCAATCAGATAGTCTGCTTGATACTTTACGAATGAAAGAACAAATAAGGGCATTATTCAATGTTGGTAAGCATTCAATACATATTACTGATACGAAAGAAGAAGCTTTAACAATGTCACAAATCATTTTCAATGAAAATGGTATTCATTTTTTAAATTATGCTAAGCCCTACAAGCTTCCTTCTGCACATAAACAAATATATGAATATAAAGAGTTTTTAATACAAAACTCAATTAGCCCGGTGTTAAGCTTGGCGGACTCTAGTTTGGTATTAGCACTTTACGGTCTACGCAAAGCCAATGATATTGATTATTTGACATTAGATGAAAAAAAAATCACCAAATTAATAGGCACAGCTGAACCGCACGATAGTGAGTTAAAATACCATAAAAAAATAAAAGAAGACCTGATTTTAAATTCTAGTCACTATTTTTATTTCGAGGGTATTAAATTTATTTCTTTTAATACGCTTTATAAAATGAAAAAAAACCGAGCAGAGCAAAAAGACAAATACGACTGCTCCATAATGGAAGCGTTAATAGAAAGTAACCGAGTAAAAGAGTTAATAAATAAATCAAATCAGAATTTGTATTATTTTAACTTGCGTCTTAGACGATATTTACTTCTTATACCAGTTTTACTTTTAAAGAAAATCGGTATGTATGATCGCGTTAGAAGTATATACAACGATTTCTTTTCACATTAGCTTAGCGTTAAGACTCTCGGTCTTAGGATGTGGTGATGAGTGATAGACTAAGCCAGTCGGAAGTGGCCGCACATGTTC
>JAAEOZ010000103.1 GCA_024222685.1 Gammaproteobacteria bacterium
GGCTCATCAGCAAGCTTTAAAATCTAATCACACACCAATGATGCAGCAATATTTGCGCATCAAAGCGGATTACGCGGACACCTTGCTTTTCTATCGCATGGGTGATTTCTACGAACTGTTTTTCAACGATGCGAAAAAAGCGGCGGGATTGCTCGACATAGCGCTGACTCGTCGAGGTCAGTCGGCGGGTGAGCCTATACCGATGTGCGGCATCCCCTACCATGCCGTAGACAGTTATCTCGGCAAACTGGTTCGAGCTGGCGAGTCGGTCGCCATCTGCGAACAGATTGGAGACCCGGCTACCAGCAAGGGACCAGTCGAGCGCGCTGTAAAACGCGTTATCACACCAGGCACTCTAACCGAAGAAGCCCTGCTACAGGATCGGCAGGAAAATCTACTCTGTTGTTTATACCGTCAGCAATCGAGCTGGGGGCTGGCTGCTTTAGAAATTAGCTCGGGTCGGTTTTCAGCCAGTCAGATTGACGGTGACGAATTGCTGAATAGCGAAGTAACGCGCCTTAAGCCGGCAGAAATTATTTATTGCGAAGATCAAAGCCTGCCACTGGATACTGATCATATCACCAGAGCTCAGGCCATGCCGCCCTGGTATTTCGAATTTGAAACAACCAGCCGTCTACTTTGCGAACAGTATAAAACCCGTGATTTAGAAGGGTTTGGGCTATCTGATTTTCCATTAGCGGTTTGCGCCGCCGGCTGCCTGCTACAGTATATAAAAGATACTCTTAAAACCGATATCCCGCATATCCAGCCGATACGAACCGAGCGCCTGTCCGATGTGTTACTGATCGACGCCAACAGTCGACGAAACCTTGAATTAACCGAATCCAACAATCTTCAATCGGCGAAAAACAATTTACTGGCTATCATCAATTATTGTTCATCATCCATGGGGCATCGCGAACTTGCTCGATGGTTACAGAAGCCGATGCGTGATCAGGATATCGTCCGCCAACGCCATCACGCGGTCGATTGTCTGTTAAACAATCAGTTCTACGAGTCGGTGATTGAAGTCATGCGCTCGGTTGCAGATGTTGAACGCATTCTTGGCCGCATTGCATTGTTAAGTGCGAGGCCACGAGATTTATCCAGTTTACGCGCAACGCTGGAATTATTACCCAATTTGCATACCCTGCTCGATAACATCGACAGTCCCCTGCTTAGCCAGCTACTTGAACAGATATCGACACATCCACAAATTCTGCAACAGTTACAGAATGCCGTAATTGATGAACCTCCAGTATTAATACGGGATGGAGGTGTTATCAAACAGGGCTACGATGAGACACTGGATGAGCTTCGTGAACTCAGTGCTAACGCCGACCGCTTCCTTACCGACCTTGAGAAACAGGAACAAAGCAAAACCGGCATTAATAGCTTAAAAGTAGCTTATAACCGGGTACATGGTTTTTATATTGAAGTCAGCAAAAACCATAGCCATGCAATACCCGCCGATTATCAACGCAGACAAACGCTTAAAGCGGTTGAAAGATATATTACACCGGAATTAAAATCCTTCGAAGACAAGGTTCTTAGTGCCCGAGAACGCGCGCTCAGTCGCGAGAAAACTCTATACGAAAACCTGCTGCAAACACTGGGTAAGGAATTGGAAAGCCTGCAACAGACTGCAAACGGACTGGCCCAGCTTGATTGTCTGCTGAGTTTTGCAATATGTGCCGACAGGCTTAACTGGTCCATGCCGGAATTGAGCGAATCACCCGGCCTCGACATTCGTGGTGGCCGCCATCCAGTGGTTGAGCAGGTATTGCAGCAGGCCTTTACCGCTAATGATACCTGTCTCGATCAGCAACGAAGCATGCTTGTTATAACCGGTCCAAATATGGGCGGCAAATCAACTTATATGCGCCAGACTGCATTAATAGTTATCCTCGCTTATATGGGCAGTTACGTGCCCGCCGATCAGGCCAGTATTGGTCCGATTGACCAGATATTTACCCGCATCGGCGCCAGCGACGATTTGTCCAGCGGACGATCAACATTCATGGTTGAAATGACCGAGGCAGCCAATATACTCAATAACTCGACTGCCAACAGCCTGGTGTTAATGGACGAAATCGGTCGCGGCACCAGTACTTTTGATGGCCTTGCACTTGCATGGGCCTGTGCCGATCATCTGGCAAAGAAATCACGAGCTTTCACCCTGTTTGCTACGCATTACTTTGAGCTGACACATCTACCTGAGCAATACGACAATATCGAAAATGTCCATCTTGATGCTGTCGAATATGGCGACGACATCATATTCATGCACCGACTAAAGGCCGGGCCTGCGAATCAAAGTTATGGATTACAGGTTGCAAAACTCGCAGGCATACCTTCTTCCACCATTCAACTGGCACGTAAAAAATTGCAACTACTTGAACAACAGGCGGTAAAGGATGGTTCCCAGATTGACCTGTTTGCAACTATTGACGAGCCAGTCTGCATTGAACACCCATTGGTACAGGCTGTAAAATCGTTAAATCCTGACGAACTTAGCCCACGACAGGCACTGGAAGCTATTTATCAATTAATTGATCTGGCTGAAGAAGTTGAGGATTAACCACCCCGAAGGGGATATTAAACTTGCAGTTTACCTTGGGCCTATTTAGACTTCTGCCTTTCTTTCAAATAACCAGAACCCATTACCGGCAAGGAATATACTCATGACTTTTGTTGTACTTGAAAACTGTATCAAGTGTAAATATATGGACTGCGTCGACGTATGCCCGGTCGATTGCTTCCACGAAGGTCCGAACTTTCTGGTAATCGACCCTGAAGAGTGCATCGATTGCACACTATGTGAACCCGAATGCCCGGCTGAAGCCATTGTTTCGGAAGACGAAATACCACCGGGTCAG
Source organism: Gammaproteobacteria bacterium (assembly GCA_024222685.1). GTDB lineage: Bacteria > Pseudomonadota > Gammaproteobacteria. Next base: position 2,880 of record JAAEOZ010000103.1, read on the forward strand.
GAACACTTCCTTGAATTGAATGAGGAGTTATCACAGTCCTGGCCGGTAATAACCGCGAGTAAACCACCGCCGGACGATGCTGCAGAATGGGATGGCGTACCAGATAAACTGCAGTATCTTGAGAAGTAAACTAACTCCTGTCTGAATATATACCTGATTTATTCAGGTAATTACTCAAATTCTTGCTACATTCTATTTAATAGCAATAGCTATCGGTTATGGAATCCGGGTAAACAGGAGATACGAAATGGCAAAAATACTCGCTGTAGATGACATGCGCAGCATGCGTGAATTAGTAAAATCAGTACTGGAGAAAAGGGGGCACGAAGTCATCATTCAGGAAGATGGTGATAAGGCACTTGAATTTGCGCGCTCAAGCGCCGTCGACCTGGTGATTACCGATATCAACATGCCAGAGATGACAGGTGTCGAACTGGTCGCCCATTTGCGGGACCTGCCCAGTTATTCAAAGACACCGATACTCATGTTAACCACAGAAAGTACCGATGACAAAAAGCAGAGCGCGCGTTCAGCAGGTGCGAATGGATGGATTCAAAAACCTTTTAATCCTGAGCGCCTGGTTGCAGCAGTAGAAAAGTCTGTTTAAGAATCCTGTGGCTCCCGGTTAAACTGGCCAGTTATAAAATATTGCTCAGAAACCTGGCGACCACTGGTGAAAAATGTTCCTCATCGACTAAAAAGGCATCATGACCATTCACCGAATCGATTTCCACATATTCAGTCTCGGTGCCAGTGTTCTGTAAACTCTCGGCAATCTCACGCTGTTGCCTGCTGGGAAACAAAATATCGGTTGTCACGCCAATGACGAGTGCCTTTTTGACTTTTATTTTTGACATACTCGATTCAATTGAACCCCCATGTTCAGCGATATCAAACAAATCCATCGCCCGGGAAAGATACTGGTAGCTATTCGCGTCAAAGCTGCGGACAAATTTCTGCGCGTTATACTCCAGATAATTTTCAATTTCGAATTCATGCTGGAAGTGTTTGCCACTGAGTTTTTCGGGAGGCAATTTGCTACGATCAAATTTTGAGTTCCATTCATCAGCCGCACGATAAGATACCAGCCCCAGCTTTCGCGCCAGCGCCATACCAATCAGCGGCTCGTGACCTTTCTGATATTGCCCGTTATTCCAGGCCGGATCGCTACGAATGATTTCACGTTGTAATGAACGAAGCGCAATGGTCAGAGGTAGCGCACTTGTGGCTGCGGATACTGAAATCAGGTATTCAATTTTCTGAGGGAATTGAATTGCATAGGCTAATACCGCCATGCCTCCCATGGATGAACCTACTGCTGCAAATAGTCGCTCAACGCCGAGTTCCTGCATGAGTAGAAATCCGGCCCGAGAAATATCTTCTACCGTGAGGCAGGGAAAATTCGCTCCATAGGGTTCGCCGCTGGCAGGGTCGATCGACGCAGGACCTGTGCTGCCATGACAACCGCCAAGCGAATTTACGCAGACGACGTAGAAGCGGTTGCTATCGATCGCTTTACCAGGCCCGACCATATATTCCCACCAGCCTGGTGATGAATCCAGTTCCGAAGAAGTCGCATGCGCGCTTGGCGAGAGCCCGGTAAAAATCAGAATGGCGTTATCAGCTTTGGATGAAAGTTCGCCCCAACATTCGTAGGCCAGCGTTACTTCCGCTAAACGGCCGCCTTTGTACATAGGAAAGCCTTCTGCCCCCAGGCTACCCAGTTTGATGTGTTGGGTAGCTTTGGTGGTGAAGCTATAGGCGTTGTCTTCGTTTGCCATGCGGCTACTCTAAGTATGGCGCTGCCAGTCAGGTCTCGGACTGAGGCTTACGCAGGCGTATATTTAACTCTCTGAGCTGTTTGTCACTGACAGGTGACGGTGCAGAAGTCAGTAGACAGGAAGCAGTTTGCGTTTTTGGAAAAGCCATTACATCACGTATAGAACTGGCTCCGCTCATCAACATAATCATTCGATCCAGCCCGAATGCTATACCGCCATGCGGTGGGCAGCCGTATCGAAGCGCATTGAGTAGAAAGCCGAACTTGTCTTCCGCTTCCTGTTCGTCAATTCCGAGTAATTTCAACACCCGCTGCTGCATCTCCACCTGGTGAATACGTATCGAGCCACCACCCAGCTCAGTACCATTGAGAACCATGTCGTAGGCACGCGATAGCATGCCGCCCGGATTTGCTTCGAGTGCATCCACATCATTCGTGCCTGGTGCTGTAAACGGATGATGTAAGGCGCTCCAGCGATTTTCACGCTCATCGTGCGCAAACATCGGAAAATCAACTACCCAGAGGAAGCGCCAGCCATCTTCGACCAGTCCCAGGTCCTGCGCCACGCGGATACGCAGTGCACCGAGTGATTCATTAACAATATTTGCTTTATCTGCACCGAAGAAAATCAGGTCGCCACTTTCAGCTCCGGTGCGTACCAGTATTTCCCCAATAGCTTCATCGGGTAAAAATTTCAGAATGGGGGACTGCAGGCCTTCCCTGCCCTCGGCGACATCATTGCATTTGATGTAGGCAAGACCTCTGGCACCATATCGACCGACAAACTCAGTATATCCGTCAATCTCCTTTCGCGTCAGCGAATTACCACCGGGAACCCGCAATGCAGCAACACGACCCTGTGGATCCTGTGCCGGACCGGAGAAGACTTTGAATTCAACGTCACTCAGCAAATCTGAAATAGTCTTTAATTCCAGCGAGATTCGTAAATCAGGCTTATCCGAGCCGTAACGCTCCATCGCCTCTACATAGCCCATACGTGGAAAGTCATTATCAATATCCACCGATAATACCGATTTAAACAACCCCTGAACCATAGCTTCCATCAAGCCCATAATACCGTCTTCGTCCATAAACGAGGTTTCAATATCCAGCTGGGTAAATTCCGGTTGGCGGTCTGCACGTAAATCCTCGTCGCGAAAACAACGCACAATTTGATAGTAACGGTCCATGCCAGACATCATCAGCAATTGCTTGAACAGTTGTGGTGATTGCGGAAGTGCAAAAAATGAACCTGTATGCGTCCGGCTCGGCACTAGATAGTCGCGCGCACCTTCGGGTGTCGCACGGGTTAACATTGGTGTTTCAATATCGAGAAATTCATTTTCCTCAAGCCAGCTACGCATATAATGAGTCACTGCGGCACGCAACTGCATTCGATGCTGCATTTCGGGGCGGCGTAAATCCAGATAACGATAGCGCAGGCGAATATCATCGTGCACATCGTCGTCATCAAGCTGGAAGGGAGGTGTTTCAGACTGATTTAAGATTTCCAGCTCGCCTGCCAGTAATTCGACCTCACCGGTCGGCATTTCACTATTCAAGGTACCTTCCGGGCGCACTCGGATTAAACCGGTAACCTTCAGCACGAACTCGTTTCGAACTGACTCAGCGAGTGCAAACATATCGGCAATATCTGGATCGAAAACCACCTGAAGTATGCCTTTTTTGTCTCGCAGGTCGACAAAAATGACGCCGCCATGATCTCGTCGACGATTGACCCAGCCACAAACCGTAACTGTCTGGTCGATGTGCTCCCGGTTTAGTTCTCCACAGAAATGCGTGCGCATATTGAGTTTTATTTCCCGTGATTAATGTTTGTTTAAATGGATCGATGTCAACAGCTTTATGCGGCTGCATCCTTGTTGGTCTTGGTTTCCTTTGCTACAGGTTTATCACTGCCTTTTGCTGAATCGGTTTTTTCAGCGCTCTTCTTGCTGTTGTCTTTATCACCTGAATCAGCCAGATTACGCTGTTTATCAGATTTAAAATCGGTTTCGTACCAACCACTACCGCTGAGCCGAAAACCGGGCGCTGAGATTTTCTTTTTAAGAGCAGGCTGACCACAGGCTGGGCAGTTCAATAGTGGGGCGTCACTGAGCTTTTGTAATGCTTCGTGATCGTGGCTGCAATCTGTACAGATGTATTCATATATAGGCATCGTCTGTCTCTATCTCTCATTTTCCGCATGGCAACATTTCGACCACGCTAACTCAACAAAAAGGCACGGGATTTTATAATAGTATCCCTGATATTCCAATCATTTCGCGACCTGCGATAACCTCAGATTGAACTAATCAGGACAAATATCTACTATAATTCATCTGTCATGCGTTTTTAGTCAACAACAAAATCCAGCCAGTGAATATGGTAGATGAACCCAGCGTTTTCAAGGTCAGCACCCGATATAACTCGATCTCGATCGAATCTGACGCTGAATACTGGACACTTCGCACCGCTAACGATGATCTACAGAGTCGAATCAATCGAACATATCCGCAGCAATTGGCCCTTAAAAATCTAATTTATCTGACTGGCATATTACTATTCATTCCACCGCCGAAAAACATCTGCCTGCTAGGAGTCGGTGCAGGCAGTCTTGTTCATTTTTTCAGACATAACTATCCGCACAGCCAGATAACCGCTATTGAAATCGACGGAGAACTTCTGGAAATCATGCAACAACGTATGGCACTGGCAACCACTGATGACAGACTCACTTATATCATTGATGATGCTGTGCACTATCTGGACAATTGTCGGCAACAATTTGACTTAATCATGGTTGATCTGTTCCTCGGCGACCAGTCGCCGAAATGGCTACTACAGAAAGACTCTATACAACAGCTTTATTCAATACTGAACAAACACGGCGGCGTCGGTTATAACCTGCTTATCGACAGCGAAAAGGATTTCAATTGCTACTACAAATGCTTAGCAGAGGTGTTTCATCAACAAACGCTTTGTTTACCAATTGAAGATCTGGATAACACTTTAACTTATGCATTTCGAGACCCTTTACCCGTGCGGGATATGAATGAAAATCTAGCAAAAGCAATGACTTTAAACACTCAAAATAATCTTAATTATGTGGAGATACTGTCTACAATCTATGCGTCTAATCCGACAGGATCAGGCGTCATTTAGCTACCTGCTCACTGATTTTTACCGCCGCCGCGACATTCCGGAGACTCCATCACTTTTCCCTGTTTAATCAACCACTCAGATGGTGTCAGTGTATGCAAAGCCAGAGCATGTATTTGAGGTATTTCTTCCTGTAGCGCACTATTTACCAGTCGATGACGTTTAATTAGTATCAGATCATCAAAGTCCTCACTGACAATGGTAACTTTAAAATGCGAATCGAAACCCGGCGCAACATTATGCCTATGGCTTTCGTTAATAACATCGAGGCGTTCAATGTTAAACGCCGAATTTAATCGAGATTCGATAACTGCCTGAATAGTCATAAGCAGGTTTATAGTTTCAGTTTTTTTCGCGTTTTGTTAATTTCAACACAAACATCACTCATGGATTGAATACGGTTATCGGCATCAACAGCCATCATTTTCTGTATCAGTTGGCTAAGTCTGGCTGGAATCGATGGATTTGCCTTATGCGCTGCAATAGCATTACCCTCGAGGTGCTGAAACAGTATTGCCATCGGTTCACCTTTATAGGGCAAATGCCCGACAAAAAAGCAATATGCAATGATACCCAACGCATAGATATCACATCGATAATCGGCTTCCATTCCTTTGGCTCGTTCGGGTGATAAATATGCAGGTGTGCCAATAATCGAACCCACTTTGGTTAAAGTCGCATCAGAATTAGACGACGCCGAGGCAATGCCGAAGTCAACAACTTTCACCAGCCCAGCACCGTCAATTAATATATTACTGGGCTTTAAATCCCTGTGAATGACTTCCTGGTCATGTGCTGCAGACATACCTTCAGCAACCTGATAAAGAATATCAAGGCCTTCCTGAGGTTCGAAACTCCTTTTCTCTTTTAGTAGTTCATCTATTCCTCGGCTGAAGAAATATTCCATGGAAATCGCACACAGATTATCCCGAAACAACATATCGTGAATTCGAATAACATTAGGATGGCTAACTTTCCTGGAATATTTGACCTCACGTAAAAAACGTTCTCGAGAGGCTCCGTCGGCGGTGAGTTCAGGATGCATAAACTTTAGAATTAGCTTTTCACCAACCATTTCGTCTTCTGCCAGCATCACCCTGCCCATGGCACCTCGGCCAATCTCACTTATTATGCGAAAACGATCCATCCAGATATCATCCTCTTTGAACTCTTCGATATTTAGAATACCGGTTGTTTGCGTTGTGTGGGTTGGGTTTTGTGTAATTTCCTGACTTCGTTCGACTGCCGAATCGCCTCTGCTTGATTCAGAGTGGAACAGATTTTGTGTATTTAGTGCTCTTAAATCAAATTCTCCGGTCAACTGCATAATTACCTGTTCAGCGGTATCCCCAACAACATTTTGTAATCGTGGCACACGTCGAATGATGTTTTCACGCACGTTTTCAGCATGCTGCTTTGTAGTCAATCTTGCAATTGTGTTCAGCGCCTCGCGTTGAATGGCGGCTTCCGACATTTTCAGGCAGGTAAACGCTATTTCCAGTCCTTTGCTAAAACCGAGTTCGGCAACGGCTTTTAAAACATTAGTTGCAGACTCAGGCCAACGTTCGACGATCTTTTTGAGAATACCCAGGGCTTCACGCTTCCCAGATCTACCGAGCACTTCAATGGCCTTATCACGCACCTGCCAGTTTTCATGCAAGGCAGTCTGGCCTACAGCTTCAATATCTGACGGGTCATACTGAAAAGCAGTGAGTTGCTCAGCAGTGCTACGTACAAATTCATCAGCATGATTGACCAGCGGATAGGCTATTTTTGTGAGCCTGCCTTCACCCGCACCAAGCAGGCATTTTAATGCCTGATCTTTACCCCACCATTCCTGTTGATTAAGTCTCAATAGAAATTTTTCAAGGCTTAATTCGGTTGCATGCTCAACTACGATATTTATAAGCAGCAGCCTTATGTTATCCGATTTGCCCGCTGTCCAGGCAGCAAGTTTCGGAACCAGGTCAGAATTGGCCTGCTTGCTGATTATCTCGACAGCCATATCCAGTTCATCGCTACTCATGGTTTCGATATAAGGCAGCACTACCGAGGCGTCGAAACTAACCGCCATAGACCTTAATGCTTTCAGAGCTTCAATGACGATGGTTTTGTTTTTATCCATCAGGAATCGACCAATCACGCTAGCTGCTTCGGTTTGTTCCAAACTGGCAAAATAGCGCAAAAGCATAATTTTTATCGACTGACTTTTTATCAGGGCTGGATCCAGATAGAGCCCATCGAAGTCGAACGGCAGTTCAGAACCGGAGGCCAGTTCAATTAGTCGGCTGGCATTAGCTTTGTCGAGCTTGATCGCATTATTTATGAACTGCTCGGGCTTCAGCGCTTTTTTCCGGCTATCCAGGATATCAATTATCTCTACTTTGGAGACGTCAGTGTCATGCAACCGTTTAAACAGTATACTGGGGTTTACATGAGCCGATTGAGAAAGAATATCGGCTGCCGTAGATCGAATCTGAGTAGCATCATTTTCGAGGCTATTTAACAATTGATCCTGATTGTTACGGCCCGCATGCTCCACACAAATTTGCTTTAGTATGTCTCTATGCGGATTATCGATCTTAGCAATGGTTTCGATA
>JAAEOZ010000104.1 GCA_024222685.1 Gammaproteobacteria bacterium
CAGGCCACCAAAGGCTGGGTGGATGCCCAGTTTCACTTCGGGCAGGCCGATTTTAGTAGATGAGCTGTCCAGCCCGACACGGTAGTCACAGGCCAGTGCGAGCTCAGTACCGCCACCCATGCAAAACCCTTCGATCATAGCGACGGTCGGGCAGGGCAGAGATTCTATTCGACTGAATATGTTCTGACCACGCTTAATCATTATGAGCGCTTCCTGCTTATTACTGACACTCAGAAATTCTTTTACATCCGCGCCGGCTATGAACCCGGAGGATTTAGCAGATCGAAAAATGACCGCTTTGGGCAAATCAGAGACAACCTGATCTATCAATATATTGAGCTGATCGAGCACAGAACTCGACAGTACATTGGTATCAGTTCCCTTTAGGTCAAGCGAAAGCCACAGAATGCCCAGTTCGTCTTTATGGGATGTCCAGTCATCAATTGTTACAGTCATTAGCTTGCCTCCCGCTCTATTAACATTGCGCCACCCTGACCTCCACCAATGCATAGAGATGCGATGCCTCTCCGTGCATTTTGTTGCTCAAGAATTTTAGCTATGTGTAACACAATCCTGGCTCCGCTGGCACCAACCGGGTGTCCCAGACTGACTCCACCACCATGGATATTAAGGATGTCACGGGGGATCTCACCAAGGGGCGACTTTAGTCCAAGGTGATCTTTGCAGTAATCTTTACTTTTTAATGCTTCAACAACAGCCAGAACCTGAGCAGCGAATGCCTCGTTAATTTCCCAGTAATCTATTGAGTCGAGCTTTAATCGCTGAGACTTTAACAATGGAGCGATTGAATGTGCAGGGCCCAGACCCATTTCGGCTGGTGATAAGGCTGCCCATTCAGTTGACACGATTCGGGCCAGGACTGGCAACTGGTGCTTTTTTACCGCAGCTTCGCTAGCCAGTATCAGGGCAGCGGCGCCATCAGTTATCTGAGCGCTATTACCCGGTGTCACGAATCCATAGGGTTTATCAAAAGCAGGGCGCAATGAGGCAAGCTTTTCCACCGTAGAATCTGGCCGCACACCATCATCAAAGTCGTATACTTTTCCCTTTGAGTCAAAAACTGGTTCAATTTCATTTAATGCGTTACTTTCGTGTGCGGCATGTAAGCGCAGGTGGCTATCGACTGCAAACTGATCCATCATTTCTCTGGAAATGCCGAATCGAAACGCAATTTGTTCTGCGGTTTGGCCCATATTCATGCCGACAACCGGGTCAGTTAAACCTTTTAGCAGTGCAATAACTGGTGCCAGCAATGTCGGACTAAACGATGACAGTGTTTTCAGCTTGTCCATTACTGTTTTTGATCCCCACCATCTTGCCAGCCAGTTAACCGTCTTATCATGGAATAGCAGTGGCGCACGGCTCATGGCTTCGATGCCGCCCGCCAGAATCAAATCAGAGCGGCCGGAAGCTATAGACAAAGCGGCAGAATCAAGCGCCTGCATGCCTGATGCACAGTTTCTTTGCACTGTAAACGCCGGTACTTTATCTCCGCAGCCAAGCCTTAATGCAACAATTCTCGCAATGTTGGCTTCATCCGGCCCCGGCATGGTCGACCCGAATATAACTTCATCAAGTTCTTCAGGCTCGAACGGCATTCGCTGCAAAACGGGCCTGGAGGCGAAAATACCCAGGTCAACATGTTTGAATGGGCCCGGTTTACCACGGGCTTTCAAAAAAGGAGTTCGACTGCCGTCGACAATAAATACAGTCCGGGCATATTTTTTGGATTTTGTCGCCATAAGATTTTCCAGTTCGAACCGATTGTTGGTTAGAGTTAAGCTGCATTATAAAACGCCTACGAGCAGAGTTACTATATGTCTTTAAAAAATAGTTTCAATATGAAACTAAACAAAAATTGGGTTATGTAAGAAACTGATATAACAAAGTTTTGATTTGATAGCTATATATCATATGCAGTGCGTATAATGTATATTATGTAAAGTAGAGGATTGCTTGGGGTTGGCTCCGTTAATACCAGTATTTATGAGGTATTTGAATTGCTAACAGCAGGAGCACCCAATTACTATTTGTATAACGATCGTTATCGTCTCGACCAAAAGCTGCGTCGGTAAAACCAGCACGTCTGCTGCACTATCTGTTATCCGCGCAGACATCGGACAATGAGTTCTCATGATCGATGG
>JAAEOZ010000105.1 GCA_024222685.1 Gammaproteobacteria bacterium
ATAGCGCCAGTTCCCGCTCCCACCTCTACATGCAAATCACCATCACTCCATTCGAGATCATCCAGATATGCTTCGATAACGGGTATCATTTGGTCTTCAGCAGCTCGATTCTCAAGTGCAGTTGTGACAATTTGAAGAAATTCAGTTCCGAATGAATCTACATCTTGGAAAGGATCAGCCATTGCATTAGCTCCTGGACAGGATTGAGTTTGAATCAATATACTCTCGCAAAACAGCTAAGGCTAGATCCGAAAATTTCTCGAGAAACTACTTCTAGATTGCAATTGACAATTAGAATTCAATATAGAGCACATAACGCCTCGCATCAGCGGTCAGCAAAACGCCTAGGGATTTGCTGATCCGTCTGCATGCCCTTATGTGTCTTGTAAGGACAAGGACATTTCATTCCAGCTCATTCCTCCGTGATCTGAATCTGATGCCCCCAGGTCAACAAAACCGTATCTTGCATACATATCGATTAACTCCGTTTGGCAAATTAGATAAATGTCAGATTTACCAAGAGCCTTCATTCTTTCTATAAAACTGTTCATCAACTTGCTGGCCATGCCTTTTCCCTGGTAAGCAGGATGAACAACAACTGAGAGAATGACAATATGCTTGCCTGCAGAGTCGTGACCGACTAGTTCTTTGAAATCTTCGTCCGAGAGCTCAACCTCGTGGGTGGCTCCACAGTTAATAAAACCAATTATCTCTCTGTCATTTTCCAAAACAATGAAGCCTTCTGGATAAGAATTTATTCGCCTTAGAATCTTACCTTTTGTCGCGGCTTCATCGCCTGAATAAGAAATAGATTCAATTTCAAAACAGCGATCTAGGTCTTGTTCGATTACATTTCTGATATTTACATCTGTCATGTTACATATCTATTCCTGACACATACCGCTGATGACCTTGTTATGTTGCGCTCCAGTCTTTATGCGGCTTTTGGAGTAAGTTTGAATTGTAATACTTAGGATCATCCGTTACCTCTTCGGTTAACCAGTTTGGGCGTTCGAAATGATCGTTTTCATCTGTCAATTCGATTTCAGCTACAACTAGGCCCATATTATCACCATGGAAAATATCAATTTCCCACAGGTGTTTACCTGCAGATATTTCATATCGCGTTTTCTCAATCAATGGTTTTTGACAAAGGTTTTCTAGCATTTCGAGCGCCTCTGATACAGGAACTACATATTCAAATTCTTGTCTAGTGGCACCTCTATTCTCTCCCTTTACCGTTAGGAATGCTTCTCCTCCTTTGACTCGAACCCTGACTACAGTCTTTGCGTTTTCAGAGAGAGGTAAATATCCCTGTTTAATTTCGATACCACTTGATGGGAGTGGGACCTTGTCAGGGTCCACTAAAAATTTTCTTTCTATTTCGTTAGGCATTAGATTTCTTACGCAACATAACGCCTTGCATCAGCGGTCAGCAAAGCGCGTTTGCTGATCCGTCTGCATGCGCTTGTTATACCGTGGTTAGGTATCACTACGCCCGATCCATTTATCTACTGCCGGTGGTTGATATGCTGCCATAGACTTCAGCAGTTTTTCTGGATTCTCCTCTACTAACAACATCTTGTAATGGATGAACTTGATAAATTGTTCTTCTACGGCATGGTTTAAAAATAGCGACAAATTATCATAGTAACCTTTAACATTGAGGAGAGCACATGGCTTTTTATGAAAACCTAGTTGTGACCAGGTTAGCACTTCAAAAAGTTCCTCGATGGTGCCTAATCCGCCTGGAAGAGCTATAAAGCCATCGGAAATATCCGCCATTATTTTTTTTCGCTCATGCATTGACTCAACCACATGCAATTCAGTTAGTCCGCTATGAGAGACTTCCTTATCTACTAGAGCCTGGGGAATAACTCCTATAACTTCACCACCTCCAGCAAGAACGGTATCCGCGATTTCACCCATTATCCCGACACTAGCACCACCGTAGACCAAGCCCACTTCATTCTTCAATAATTCAAAAGCGAGCGCGCGAGCTGATTCAATGTATTCAATCCGCTTGCCGGAGCTCGAGCCACAATAGACGCAAATTTTTTCCATAATTCTCACAACTTTCTAGTCTGTGATGCCGGTATAACGCCAAGCATAAGCGGTCAAAATGATCGCGTAGCGGGCATTTTTACCCGCCCACACTGGTTGCTAAGCATGCACTCCGATTGCGCAGCTCCCCCAGTTCGAAGACAGGAACCGAGGCCTCGCTACGTGCGGAAGCAATCTTCCGGGAGACCATGCCCTCTGCACGATCACTGGACAAAAAACGAAGCTGCGAAATCAACGTCTCCAGTGGACTGTCGAAACGCAGCAGTTCGTAGTACCCACCAATCAGACCGAAGGCCGTGAGCACACACATTGGTAATTCGGCCTCGCTACATGTGCGCCGGCACAGGCGAGCAATCGGACTGGCACTCGAGGCCTCTAGCAGCCATTGGGTTATCGTATCGAAATGCCGCCCATCGAGATCATAATCAGCAACCTGTCGACCAGCCTGGTAGCCAATATCGACGAAAACTATAGCCAATTTCGTATCGGCGTCTACGCCCAATTCAACGTCGAAGGGCTGTACTCCCTTAACTTGGCCGATCATGGTTTGCAGCGCAGTTTGCCCTGTCGTCATTCCACGTTGTGCATAGCGAAAACCGTGCAGGTACGGCGCGTGCTCGTCATCGGGACCGAGAAACTTGGCCAGCTGCGCTCGTTCCCGTTGCGATCCATCGACTGCAATTTTGCGGATTTTGTGTTCGGCAGCTTCTTTTTCTCCAAGTGCATACAATTGGCGCACCGCCTCAAAATCGATGCCGAGCTCCCCAGCTCGGCGCAGTGCAACGGCATACTGATCACCGTCTTCCGCTTCCACCCAAATCCAGCTCGGGTAAAACTGACTGCTTTCGCGACGATCGCGATAGAGTTCGTTGCGCTCGATACGATCGAGGCCGAACACGAAGACACTGGGTGCGCGGTCGGTGATTTCGATTCGGGCAAGCAACAGCCGCGCAGCCCTGTTTCCCTTTCTGGACAATGACGCTAACATCGGCAAACTTCGCACGTCATCATCGCCGAGCCATATCTCTACCGCGCGGAGAAACTCATCATCGCCTGCGCCGGCAATATCGGTAACTGCAATTGAGGCCGCACTACCAACCCACAGGCCGATACACAGCAACAGGTAAAGAATCCGGGACCTCATTGAAAAGAAAAAGCCCCACTCATTACAAATTTACGACTTGTACTTGTTTAGTTCTCATTACCCTCGTAACGCCTCGCATCAGAGGTCAAAATGTGTGCGTAGCGAGCACTTTGTCCGTCTGCATGTATTTGTTAGGCGATATTTTGCTCCTCTTCGCGGATGCCTGCA
>JAAEOZ010000106.1 GCA_024222685.1 Gammaproteobacteria bacterium
TATTGCTGTTGCGCTATCGAGACGGTGACGCCAACGTGCGCTCGGTCTGGCTGTGTAGCCGTAATGACGCGATTGGCAACGTTGCGGTCATGCTCGCCGCGGTCGCAGTTTACTACACGCAAACAAAGTGGCCCGACCTGATGGTTGCGTTCCTGATGTCCGGGCTATTCTTCTATTCTTCATTTCAGATTATCCAGCGAGCCTGGGGTGAATTGCAGGAATATGCTGCCGGTAATGCGGGGCCAGCTGAGTGCGCCCAGGTCGAGTTCGAGTCAAATACTCGCCTGTGAAGGAAAAGTGAGATACCGGGGAACCATCCACGGGGAATCAATCTCTACTCCATAGTCATCATGCGGGGAAACCGGGACAGATCTAATTATTTTTTGACTGAACCGGCTTCGAGTAGGATGCTCATCTGGAAATAAATAAACCTGTCCTAGCTTTGAATCAATTTTCGGGTGGTAGCGCTATCCCTCGGTTGCCTCATTGACAGTTAGCCAGTCCCGAGTCCTGCTGAGCATCAAAGTGGTCAATAACGCATATACTGTTCGCAATTAGATGCATAAAACGTCCGTAATGAGGAAGGATCAATTTAAAAGAAGACGTTGACTTGCTCTCTGTGGGCTGCCGCTAACGGCACATAGCTGACCTATGCCAAATTTCAAATATACCAATATCGAACAGACTTAACGAACAGCTCGGTTCATACCACCGTCAGATAGAATGCTTTGGCCGTTTATGTATCGCGCTGCATCAGAGGCAAGAAATACGCATGTCTGTCCAATTTCTTCGAAGGTAGCTGGACGTTGGGCGGGTATCGAACTTTGGGCAAATTCGGATAGGTTTACGTTTTCACAGAAACCCGGCAACAGATTATTCATATTGATGTTATTTCTCGCGTAGCGATCTCCGTATAACTTTGAAAAGCTATGCAGGGCAGCTCGGAGCATGCTCATTGGATAGGGCGCCCTTGGTTCTATTGTATTCATCGAAGAAATATTCACGAACGAGCCACCGCCCTGGTCAATCATGATCGGTGTAACAATCCGTGTGAGCTTCACCACATTGAGCACGTACATGTCGAGGCTTTGGTGCCAGAGTTCGTCCGTCAATTCGAGTAGGGGGCCATCAAAATCAGGATCAA
>JAAEOZ010000107.1 GCA_024222685.1 Gammaproteobacteria bacterium
GATGATTTCTTCATCTTTGACACGGTCAGTAACATCCTTTACTTCGATAGGGATGGTGTCGGTACTTCTCATTCAGCGATGTTAGTGGGTGATTTCTCCGCGAATAGCGCGATACTGGCCAATACGGATATTGTTGTATTTGCTTAATCCAAACCGTTCACTGCCCCAGTTGTTGGGGCAGTGAAATAGTGTAGTGTTCATACCATTCAATAAGGGGGGTAATCCCCCCTTTTTCTTTGGTGACAACCATGTCGGTAACCTTGTCATTTTTCCAGGGCAATAAAAACTATGAGACAACAGGCTCATAGATTGGTTTAGGGCGCTGTCAAGCAATAAAATGCTCGAGGGAAAGTGGAAACATCTGGTTGACACTATTTTGGTACTATTGGAGTTTAATCGTAATGTATAAACCTAGGGAAAGTCTGAACAATTGGTGATATTTCGTTTCATTTACCATCCTCAATCAAGCGACTATAAAAAAACGTGCTTTTGCATCTAAATTCACCGTGTTTTTGGCGAATTCAGAGTTTCCAGGCACAACTATCCTGTCAAACGGCCAATAATTTCTTCTTGGCGAGTACTAGATTTACCAGAGCGCACTTTGTGAAAACGCATTGTGCATTTTTATCGAGGCCACGATAACGCACCTTGGTAAAACCGAACTGGCATTTCATCACGCCAAACACATGCTCAACCCGCGAACGGATTTTCGATTTGTAGCGATTCGCCGATTGCTCGCACTCGGTCAGTTTGCGATAACGGCTGCCTTTTTTCTGGGTAAAGTCTTTCGCGTTTGGCGCCTGTTCATACAATTGTTGTTTCTGCCCCGCATACGCGGAATCGCCCCAGACATGGGTTTCGTCGCCGTGTAATAAATCCCCAAGGAGTTGCGAGTCATGTACATTAGCTGCCGTGACCGCAACCGAATGAATCAGCTTTGTCTGGTTGTCCACACCGATGTGCGCTTTCATCCCAAAGTACCACTGATTGCCTTTGCGCGTCTGGTGCATATCGGGATCACGAGTTTTGTCTTTGTTTTTTGTCGATGTCGGCGCATCGATGATCGTCGCATCCACAATCGTGCCACGGTTTACTTTCAATCCGCTCTCCGCCAGATAGACGTTGACCAGTCGGAACATTTCATCGCCCAGGTTGTAGCGCTCCATTAAATGCCTGAAGTTGAGGATGGTGGTCTCATCCGGGACCGGCTCTTTGCCCAAATCAATCCCGACAAAATGGCGCATCGCGCGGGAATCATAGAGCGCTTCTTCAGCGCCCGGATCGGACAATTCAAACCAATGCTGAAGAAAATGGATGCGCAGCATTCGTTCGATTCCTATCGGCCTTCTACCGGCCCCTTTCGGCTTGGGATAATAGGGTTTGATGACCTTGCTCAGCGCTTTCCATGGAATAATTTGATCCATCTCTTCCAGAAAAACTTCTTTGCGGGTTTTCTTCCGGTATTTTTCGAAATCATCGCTGGCAAATGTCTGTTGGCGCATCGTTCGTTTCCTGATCGTATGTCTTTCGCTATTATCTCAGATTCAAGGAATTAATCAGAGCATCCCTAAAGATAAGGTGTTGCGTCGATCAGTTGAACCCACCGTCGTAAATCGCCGCTGATTCCCAGAATTTAAGCGTCAGTTTTCCCGAAAGCCGACGCTGAAAAGCTGCTGCTGGGCTGCGGGAGTCGGCCAATTGCAGCCATTCGATGTTTGCTTGAATCAATGCTATAAATCTATATCTGGCAGATCATAAACGGAACCACAGTTGCTGATATTGCACCACTGAGCACAACTGATCCCTGTAAATCTCCCACATTGGCAAGCCGCGCGATTATGTTGGCAATTAGCTTATTTCCCCAACTCGGTGAGATAAGTTAACTGTCACCGGAAGCCCCTGACATCGAGGATTCTTGCGGCCGGGTTGCACGGCCATGAAAAGCGCGCGGCCGAGATATGGCGCCTACTTTTTCCGGATGAGGTATACCCCGTCCCGAACACTCAGCATTACTTTTTCTGCCCGTTCTTCATTTTTGACTTTTTCATTAAAGGCCGCAATTGCCCTGGCATTTTCATTTGTGATCGGCTGTTTAAAGATCTTGTAGCGCCAAAAAACGTTATCAACAAATACAAGGCCACCAGCGCGCAGGATACGCATGGCTTCATCAAAGTAGCGACCATAGGATGGTTTATCCGCATCTATAAACACAAAATCGACACTGTGATCTGCAATCCCCCCGAGGGTTTCCATCGCGGGTCTTACCTCTAAATCGATTTTGCTACCTTGGGGGCTTTTCTGGAAATAGCGCGATGCGATTTCGGCATATTCTGTGTTGGATTCGCATGTGATTAACTTCCCATCCTCAGGCAGGGCTTCGGCGATGACCAACGCCGAGTAACCGGTGAAGGTACCAATCTCGATCACCTGCCTAGCACCTGAAATTTTCACCAGTAATTACAACAATTTCCCCTCGACCTTGCCGATACTCCATCTTGACAGACCTGTTACCTTTTCTGTTTCATCTATAAGTGTTGACAATAACGGTGGGATATCATCGGTATGTTCTTCGATATATTCTTCGGTGATAGCGCCCAGATCTTTTTCCACAATGCTTCCCCTGTTCACGTTAATGGCATACGAAAACTTCGTAACGAATTTAGACTAAACTCAGTTTAATGAAGCAGATACCCAAAGGGAATCTGGAAATTCTTAATGCCCAAGCCGCAACAAGAACAGGCAGCCTGTGCGTCGGCATAAAGGCAACCATGCTTGGGCCATTCCTGCTAGAGATACAGCCCGAGGTCTGCTAGTTAAAAAAACGGTGGCTAAGCCCTGATTTGAACAGGGGAGCCCATCATTATGAGGATGACAAGGCATTCATTAACGCATATTAATCAATGACTTACTGGCATACCCGTTGCGCTATTATCACAACAATGCATAACCGTGCATAACTGTTCCCTACAAATCTCCTAAAAAGAGTATGGCCTGTTAGCAGACCTGGTACAGAGCTGTATGAGTTGAGTGATGGATATCTTCGGTTAATATGAATCGATATATTTCCGCAGAGGCGAATTTCTGTTTCCCGTCAACTGCCGGGAAGTAGCTGCAGGTCACTTTGAATGGCCTTTTTTTTGTCCCCGCTCACCGGCAGGTCGCCGTGTTACTTTCAAACAGCTGCCATTCGCGTCTGTTTTCGGTCAGGTCCGAGTAGCGTATGTCTCGCTGCGATGTGCTTGGCTGCTCAGTCGATAAGAAGCGCTTTGAAACAAGCCTTTTTTGCACACCGGGGCGGTAAATTTTCACCATCTGCCAACGGCTTCGCTATCCACTCCTACCGGGTCGCCCGAGAATGTGAAGCAGATGAATCAATGCTCGTAATATTTCACTGCTTTACTAAAATCGTTGGCGAGCGGATATAGATTTACCTGGTCGATTAAAATCTGCTCCTAAGCAGCAAATGGAACTTCGTGTTCGTCGAATGTCGATACTTGGCCGCGAATGAATGCTTCGATTTCGTCGTTTACGGTTTCGCGATGGGTAATGGGTCCCATATGGC
>JAAEOZ010000108.1 GCA_024222685.1 Gammaproteobacteria bacterium
ATCGAGCAATGGGCGCATAGCCGAATTACATCGTCAAATTGGCCGAATGTCGGCAGATGCGTCGGTGGTCACTTCTTCGTCTCCTGCGGCAAACAATCCAAATCTACTGGTGAATATACTTTTGCTCAACTACATGGCTGTAAACGGCGATATTAACCCGTCAAATACAACAAATTTTACCAGTCTGTTTCCATCGCACGGCCTCGGAGGCAATTTAGCTGACTACATCGCATTCGGTGCTCTATAACACCGATAACGACACAACCGGATTGGCAGAACACCCCGGCATGAGGATGTTATTCGGCCTGTCGTTGCTATTCATGAGTTGCCATGTTCAGTCTGACTGGCTAAAACAGCAACAGGACATCATGGGTACCCGTGTATCGGTCGAGCTCTGGCACACTGACCCGCATCTCCGCGAGTCCTGCAGCAATCGAATTTTCGCTGAGATGCGGAGGATTGATGAGCTAATGAGCCCGTATAAAAGTAATAGCGAAATCAGCTACATCAATAACAATGCTGCGGTTTCAGCAATCAAGATCAGTGAAGAAATGGCTTCACTGATAAATCGCTCACTTGAGTTTTCCAGCCTTTCCGACGGTGCTTTCGATATTACTTATGCCAGCATTGGCTACCGCTACCATTATCGAGAACATCAATTACCAGATGACCAGTTTATTGATTCAAGGCTGGATGCTATAAACTATCTGCATATCAATCTGGAAAATGGACAGATTCGCTTCAACAACGCCAATGTCCGCATTGATCTCGGTGGTATCGCCAAGGGTTATGCGGTTGATCGGGCAATCGATATTGTGATTGACTGCGGTATTAATGAAGCCATGATCAGCGCAGGTGGTGACAGCCGTATTCTCGGCAATAAACGTGGCAAACCGTGGGTAATTGGCATTCAACACCCTCGGAAAACCGACGAACTGGCAATGGTTTTACCATTGAGCGATACGGCGATATCGACTTCCGGAGACTATCAGCGATTCTTCATTCACAATGGCCAGCGTATTCACCATATCATTAACCCTCGAACCGGACGCTCTGCCGATCAGACCTGGAGCGCCACAGTCACAGGTACCAATGCGCTAACTACCGACGCGCTTTCAACAACGGTTTTTGTACTTGGTGCCGAAAAAGGCTTAGCATTGATAGAAACCCTGGAAGATATCGATGCAATCATTATCGATAAAGAAGGTAAAGTGCATTATTCGTCTGGTTTCAGCGAACCGGAGACTGGCGGTTAGATTATAATACCGGCGATATGCCCTGCAGTATAAACTCAAACAGTTCTTAATAGTTATGAAAATAGTTAACCTGATTCTTTTTATCTCTTCGCTCTGGCTCAGTGCTGGACAAAGCAGTTTTGCAGACCAGGAAGACCCTGCCCTGGCTACCAGTATCGAGGATTTAAAGAAGGAAGTACTGTCACTAAATCGGGATCTGTTTATTCTCGAAGAGGATTTACTCTTTCCCGCTAATACACAATTCAGCGTATTTATTTCCGTCAACGCTGGAACGCTGTTCAGTCTCGACTCGGTCCAGCTAAAAATCGACGATAAACATGTCTCTAATCATCTATATACCGAGCGAGAACTGGCTGCCTTGCAACGCGGTGGCGTACAACGACTCTATATCGGCAACCTTACTTCAGGAAAACATGAAATTGTCGCAGTATTTACCGGTCTTGGGCCCAGCGGCAGAGAATATCGGCGTGGTAAAACCATGCTCGTGGAAAAGAGCAGCGAACCGCAATTTGTGGAATTTACAATTGCGGACGATAGCAGCAAGGAACAACCCGTGTTCGACGCGAGAATCTGGGAATAGACATGGTAATGGTCAGGCAGACATTCGGTTGCCGAATACCGACACTGCTACTCGTTGCATTAGCTTTAAGCCAGTTTTTACTCTCAGTTAATGCTGACGTTAACAAGACCCATCACGTTATCGATCGGGGCTACGGACAGGCTCTGTACGAGCATTTCCAGCAAAATAATCTCAGAGCAATAACTACTTTGATGGTCGCTGATCAGCAGCCACAAACCAGTCGTCAACAGGATCAGTCTGACCTGCTACTGGCCGACCTTTACTACCGTTACGGATTATTTAGCGAATCTGATCGATTATTCTCACGTCTGCTTACAGACGATATCGATCATGCTCTACTCACCCGGGTAAAGTTCAATCTCGCTCGATTAAACCATGAACAGGGAAATAATCAGGAGTCACTGAAGTTACTATCCCTTATTGATAGCCCGCTCCCGGATCAGCTCCAGGATGAAAAGCAGTATCTACTCACCAACCTGTTTATCATCAATCAGAACATCGAAGAGGCGAAAAAAACCAGCAGCACAATCAACCCGAAATCGATCTGGTATCACTATGCAGGTTATAACCTTGGAATCGGTTTAATAGAAAACGGGCAACTGGACGAAGGATTAACATTATTGGAACAAATCAATCTGCTCGAAGAGGGTACAGAAGAACTTCTGGCACTACGCGACCAGGTAAATCTGTCCATGGGTCTGAGTCTACTAAGGGTCAATCGACCCGAGACTGCTTTGAATAGCCTTCAGAGAATCCGCCTGGACGGCCCTCTGAGTCATACCGCCCTGCTGGCAACAGGCTGGGCATGGACAGGATTGGAGCAATCCGCTAAGGCACTGGTACCATGGCTGGAACTGGCCAATAAAAACACTGTCGATGCTGCAACTCAGGAAGCTTTACTGGCGATCCCAACAACACTGGAGCAGAACAGTAAGCCAAAGCTTGCAGTACAATATTTCACACTGGCAGCAAACCAGTTCGACAGACAACTCGAAGTACTCGAACAGTCAGTGAAAACTATCAGGGCTGGTGAACTAATCGGTCTACTAAATCAAAATGCGCTTATTTATCCAAATAGCGCGAAATTCGCTGCTTCCAGCTTGCAATCTACGACCGCACCATACCTTCACATTTTGATCGCCTCCGCTGATTTCCACCGGGAGCTCAAGCGATACCAGGAATTAGTCGATATCAGTTCGACATTGAATCACTGGAATCGGAATTTACCGACCCTGTCTTTGATGCTGGATGAACGGCGGCAACGATTCGTTAACAAACAACCGCTACTGGAACAAACCAGCAGTTTTGAAAACCTCAGTAGATTACGCAGATCACGAGACGATTTGGCCGTTCAACTCAAGCTGGTTGAAAGTGACGACAGTTCTCTCGAACTGGCAACCGAGCAGGAGAAAATACAATTACAGCGACTGGACAAGATAGCGGCCAATTTGATCAGTATCGGTGAGCGCCGAGACACCAGTGACAAACAGGATATGCATCGTTTATTGAACGGGCTGCTAAGCTGGCAAATTCGTACCAGTTACGCTACTCGTCTATGGACCGCGAAAAAACAGTTTATAGGACTCGATACAGCACTATCAAGCGCGTCAACCAGAGCTGAGTCACTTCGACAAATCGGCGTCGATAGCATAAGCCGGTTTGACCAGTTTAAGGCACGAATTAGTACTCAACGGGGTAAGATTGGCGGGCTCATAGAGCGTGTTGCGAATTTGATGAATCGTCAGGAAGAGCGAATTAACCTGCTGGCCATATCTACCATTGAATTGCAAAAACAGCATATTATTCAGCTTCGGCTCAACGCCCGATATTCTCTGGCAAGGCTTTACGACAAACTGGTCACCGAATAAAATGCCTGGTCTGCGCCTTTTCCTGCCCGCATTTACCCTGTTGCTTTACGCCTGTGCATCCGATAATACCAATCCAGTCGCAACTATCGCCGATCTGCAGGAAAAAACAGCTCTACTGGAGCCTCAGGTTAGCTTCGATATGAGTCCTCAGCAGGTGATAGAAAGTTATCAGGCACTTATTGAAGTTACCACCGATAACGCACACAGCGCTGATGTGCTTCGACGTCTGGCCGATCTTGAACTTGAAGCCAGTCTCGATAATAAAATCGCCGAAAATATTGATTATCAACAAAAAGGTCAGCAGGAATCTTTGGGTGCAATCGAAGGATATCAGGCCTACCTGAAGCTATATCCATCCCGAAGTGACAACGATCTCGTTCTCTATCAACTGTCACGCGCATATGCCCTGGAGTCACGCCTGCAGGAGGAGCAACAGACTCTCGATCGTATCGTCGATAATTATCCGGAATCACGTTATATGGACGAAGTTCAGTTTCGTCGCGGAGAAAACCTGTTTGTACTCAATCAGTACGCCGAATCAGAACAGGCCTATGGAGATGTTGTGAAGCGTTTTCCGCAATCGCAGTTTTACGAGAAAGCACTGTACAAGTACGGCTGGACACGGTTTAAACAAAATAAAAACCGCGATGCACTAGACAGCTTTATGGCATTGCTCGATTTTAATGTCGAAGCAGGAAAGATAGATAAAGATAAATTAACTCCGAAGGCTTCCCGCGCAGAGCAGGAACTGCTCAACGACGTGATGCGCGTTATCAGCCTGGTATTCTCCTACGAATCAGAACAAATGGGATTATCCGAATATTTCAACCAGGCAGGTAATCGACTTTACGAGCCACTGCTTTATCAAAGTCTGGGCGATCTATATCTGGACAAGGATAGAATCGCCGATGCGAGTAACCATTATTTAAGTTATGTCAGGCAGTATCCATATGATTTGTTTTCACCTGTTTTTCACCAGAAGACGATTGATATATATCAGAAAGCCGGCTACCGCGACCAGTTGCTGGAACAGAAAATGGCCTTTGTACACAATTACGATGTAGCAACGCCCTTCTGGCAAAAACAGGATGAAGCCACACGTAAAAGTCTAAGACCGACGCTAAAAAATCATCTTCATGACCTGGCAACCCATTTTCATGCTCAGGCCAGGCTATCAAAGAAAGCCGGCGACTATCAGGTGTCTGCAGACTGGTACAGGCGTTTTCTGAAATCTTTCCCAGATGACCCGGATTCAGGAGAAATCAATTTCCTGCTAGCGGAAAGCCTGTTCGATGCCAGCCAGTTTTCGAATGCTATCGCCGAGTATGAAAAAACCGCTTATCGATATCCCAAACATAAAAACAGCGCAGAGGCAGGTTATGCCGCTTTGTTGACATATGCTTCGCTAACTAAAGTGAGCGATGCCTCAAAGAAAAATGAACTCTCTCGCAAGCGAATAGATAGTGCTTTACGTTTTGGGCAGCAGTTTCCCGAGGACAAAAGAGCTCCACTGGTATTGTTACAAACAGCCGAACATTTTTTTACCGAGAAACAATACCAGCAGGCAGCTGATGTGGCTACTCAATTGACGGACAATCAGTTAGCCAATCGAAAGCTCAAAAAATCAGCCTGGACAGTTTTTGCTCATAGCCAGTTTGCCATGGGACAGTTTTCCTTGGCGGAGAGCGCTTATATAACGTTGCTCAGCTATATGCCAAAAAAATCAAAACCGACTAACGAAATTCGTGAACTGGTAGCTGCCAGCATTTATAAACAGGGAGAAGCAGCAAGAAGTACGGGTAATCAACTGGTCGCAGCCCAGCACTTTTCGCGCCTGGGTTCGGTGATTCCCGAATCACCCAAAAGACGACTCGCTGAATACGATGCTGCAACTGCGTATATTGAACTGGAAGACTGGCCCAAATCAATCAGTCTGCTGGAAGCTTTTCGTAAACGTTATCCAAAAGAAAAGCAGTTGAAATCCGGTGTTACTGAAAAACTCGCACTGGCCTATAGCAAAAACGGTAATCAGACCAAGGCCGCGGGGGAAATGATTGCTTTATCAGCAAAAGCTCCGCCAGCACGTAAACAGGAACTGATGTGGACAGCGGCAGGACTTTACGAAGCAGCTGGCGAATCACAACAGGCAGTCGCCGTATATAAAAACTATATCAAGGCTTTTCCCAATCCTTTAGATCGAGCAATCGAATTACGCTATCGTATCGCAGAATACTATGCGACCCGCAAAGATCAGAAAAAGAGAAGCTACTGGCTTAAGGAGATTGTCAAGGCTGATGGCAGAGGTAAAAATCAACGCACAGATCGAACTCGATATCTGGCGGCTATCGCAAGTATGGAGCTGATACAACCGGTGCATAATGCCTTCCAGAAAACCAGACTCACTGTTCCTCTAAAAAAATCATTAAAGAAAAAGAAAAAACTGATGGAACGTGCAATTGGGGCATATAGCAAGGCACTCAAATATCAGGTTGCAGAAGTAACCACCGATGCTACTTTTAAGCTTGCCGAAATTTATCACCATTTTGCAAATGCCCTGCTTACTTCCCAGAGACCTAAAGGACTCGACGAAGAGGCTCTGGAGGAATACGAGCTACTTCTCGAGGAGCAGGCCTATCCATTCGAGGAAAAGGCAATTGATATTCATGTTTCCAATTTCAGGCGAATAGCGGCTGGCACTTATGACCAATCGGTAAAAAACAGTCTGCTGGTACTAGGCAAGTTAATGCCATTCAGATACGCGAGGGAAGAAATATCATCTAGTTTTGTGGAGGTCGGTGAATGAACCCTTCGACAAAGCTCATTACGGCGTGTCTGTTGCTGATAGCTTTAAACGCCTGTCAGACTACAGCAGTAGAACCACTACCTGCTCCAGAGCCGATAATTGAAGTAGCACCACCTCCTGTCGAAACAATAGTTGTTGAACCTCCTCCGGTTGATCAAAATAAACTCGACTACCTGACCGCAGTCGAGCAGCTAATGCTCGGACAGATCGGTGTTACAGCAGAGCTGGAAAAAATTTCCCTGGCTGCTCCCGAGCTCGAATTCATCTTTACCAATCTTGGCCTCGCCTACTTCAAACAACAAAACTATCAACAGGCAAAATCCTCTTTCGAGAGAGCTATTTCGCAAAATAAAAATGATGTAGTAGCTTATAATCATCTGGGTATTCTTAATCGTATGCGTGGTGAATTTGAGCAATCCAGACAAAACTATGAAAAAGCTATCAGCATCGATCAGGAATATGCACCGCCATATTTAAACCTCGGTATATTATTTGACATCTATATTCAGGATATAAAACAGGCACTGGCTCAATATAAAAAATATCAGCTACTGACAAACGACGAAGATAAAACGGTTGCCGGCTGGATTGCTGATATTGAAAGGCGAATAAAGTCGGGATAACGACAGGAGATTAAACAGGCGATGATGAAATCGGTAACAGCAAAAATACTTATATCAATCGGACTCATCTGTCTGTTGACAACGAATCTGTTGGCACAGGATCAGAGACTGGAAATGGAAGGTACTTCGATTATCGGTAACAAAGAGCTACCCAAAGTGCTATATATCGTCCCATGGAAGGCATCTGAAAAAATTGATATCCCAACACCGCCAATTACCAGCATTCTCGATCAACCATTGAAACAGATTGATCGAAAAACTTTTCGTCGACAGGTGAAATATCACCAGTTACTATTTTCGAACTCAAGCAACATCCCTTGATTTTCTTATTACCTTTCAACATACAGAACTTAATACAACACATTTGCGGAGACCAACGCGATGAACGCCACAATTAATACCTTAATCAGTTTTTTCCAGTCAGGGGGTGCATTCATGTATCCGATCTTGGCGGTTTTCGCAGTCGGTGTGGCAATTACCATCGAACGTTATATGCATTTAACAGTGGCAAAAGGTAAAAACCGTCGAATGATTGCGAAGTTGATGCCGTTGATGGAAAAGGGTGATATGAATAGCGCAATCAAAATAGCCAAAGGCTCGAATGCCACAGTCGGTAAAATTTTTATGCAGGGCATGGAACATTTCAAAACCGCCCGACGCCGTGACGATTTTGAAGCAGCCATGGAAGAGAGCATCATGGAAGCTATCCCAAGGCTTGAAAAAAGAACGCATTACCTGGCCATGTTTGCCAATATCGCAACACTACTCGGTCTACTGGGCACCATCATCGGTCTTATTAAAGCATTCACCGCAGTAGCCCAGGTAGACCCGGGACTTAAAGCAGAAATTCTGTCAACCAGCATCTCCGTGGCAATGAATACGACCGCGTTCGGTTTGATCGTGGCGATTCCACTGTTGTTCTGTTACACAGTTTTACAAACCAAAACCACAGAGATAATCGACAGTCTGGAAATGACCGTGGTTAAGTTTGTCAATCACCTCTCCCGTGTTAAGAATGCCGGTCAGTAAACCGGGGAAATAACATGCGTAACAGACGCACAATCAGAACCAGACACCCGGCGGTAGAACTTAATATAACTGCTTTCATGAATCTAATGGTAGTGCTGGTACCATTTCTGCTGTTGACTGCAGTTTTCAGTCATATCACTATTCTTGACCTGAACTTACCTGATCCTTCCAGTGCAGAATCTAAGAAACCAAAAACACCGCCGTACGAATTACGAGTAACGATTCGAAACAACAGCCTCAACCTGTCAGACAATCGTGGTGGAATAATTAAGCAGATACGTAAAAAAGACAAGCAGCATCAATATGCAGAATTGAAGAAAACACTAGTACTGGTGAA